>CAZXJV010000001.1:0-58438 GCA_964641135.1 uncultured Treponema sp.
TGCTGTTTCATGGCGTTACTATATCATATTTTCTCTCAGGTTTTTAGAGGTGCCCATAATATAAAAATCAAGAGATTGTGACAGCACAATAATAAAAAAACCGGAGAAGAGACCCTTCTCCGGTTGGACCGCACAGTACACAGATTGTCACAGAACCATAACTATGAAAGATCAGCCTTTGTCTTTCGAAACAGGGTCAGCAGGGATACACGATCATACAGGAGCCCGTACATTGCCGGCACCACCGTTATCGCAGTAAGGGTAGAAAACACCAGACCAAAGATAATTGTGCTGGCCATCGGACTCCATACAACCGAGTAGCCGCCAAAACCCAGGGCAGTCGGTAAAAGACCCGCAATGGTCGTTATCGAGGTAAGCAGAATAGGACGAAGCCGGGTACTGACAGCCTGGATAACCGCATCTGCCACGGGTACACCGGCAGAGCGCTCTGTATTGATAAAATCGATCAGTACTATCGTATCATTGACTGCTATACCCGCAAGAGCAACGGCCGCATACAGCACTGTTGTAGAAAACGGTGTACCCGACAGGGCCAGGTACAGGATTACACCGGCAAAGGCCATGGGTACCGACAGCAGAATCAGGAAGGGCTGGGTATAGGATTTGAACTGTGCGCCCAGAACCGCATAAATAAGAAAGATGCCCAGTACAAAAACACGTAAAATCTGTATCAACAGATCGGCAAATTCCGAGAATTCACCTCCTACCACCAGTTCCACACCGGGGTTCGCAGGACGGAATTCCGTGCGGTACCAGTCGCGCACCTCGCGGTTGATAGCCTGTACCTGACGCTTGTCGTAAATATTGGCATTTACTCCCACCTCACGCTTGCCGTCAACCCGCTTTACCGCTGCAAGTCCGGCCGATTCTTCCAGGCGTGCAACAGCAGAAAAAGGTACCACCCGGCCGGGTCCGGCCGGAATTTTAAGCTCCAGAAGCCCCGCGATGGATGAAGAACGGGCAGGATCCGCAAAGCGAACAATGATATCTATTTCCTCATTGTCTACAAACAGACTTCCTGCCGGGAACCCGTCATAAGAACCACGGATAAACGAGCCCACCGTTGCAGCCGAAAGTCCGTAGGCAGCAGCCCGTTCGGGATTGATACGGATCTGCAGTTCGGGTGTTCCGGTTTCCAGGGTGTCTTCAATGTTAAACACGGAAGGATACTGCGCAAGGACTTCTTCAATCCCCAGTGCAGCTGCAGCAAGGGCCGTATAGTCATCGCCGCGCAGCCGGAAGCCGATCGGAGCACTGGTCGGCGGACCGGATTGAGCCTTTCTGAATTGCACAGAATCGGCTCCGGGAATATCCAGTGTTTGAAGCCGTATCTCCTCCATGATTGCCGGAATCGCCCGGGTGCGGCCGTCTTTCTGTTCTACAAGAGAAACCAGAATTTCGGCCCGGTTACCCGCAGCCTGTCCCACAACAGACCGCACATTGGTAACCTCGCCGGCGCCGATGCGCGGCAGGATACGTGCTTCATACTCGCGCACAACCCGTTCTGTCTGATCCTTATTGGCGCCTGCAGGCATGGTTATATCGATATAAAAAAGAGAGAAGTCCTCGGCCGAAAAAAGATCAACCCGCACAAAGGCCATCGTGCTGAATATCAGCACAACAAGGGCAAAGAATGCACCTACGGTTGCAAGCCGATGCCGGTACAAGAAACGGGCAATAACAGTAAACCGTTCACGCACCGTTTCAAAAAAGGCTGCTGTACGCGGGGGCTTCCCCACACCCGGCCAGTGGACAACATGGGAAGGAATAAACAGAATTGATTCCACGGTAGATACAGCCAGTGCTACGGTAACCACCAGCGGTATAACCCTGAGGAATTTTCCGATTGTACCCGGAAGAATCATCAGGGGCAAAAAGGCCGCAATAGTTGTCAGGGCAGAAGCGACTATGGGCCAGGCCACCTGCGACGCGCCTTCGATAGCGGCTTCAAGACGGCTGCGCCCCTCCAGCTGCAGACGGTAGGTGTTTTCGGTAATGACAATAGCATGATCAACAATCATACCCAGCACCAGCACCATACCGAACAGGGTGTTGGTATTTATGGTTTCGCCCAGAAGTTCCAGAATAACAAAGGTGATGGCGAAGGTTACCGGTATACCGAATGCAGTGATTGCCGCATTACGGAAGCCGAGAAACAAAAACAGTATCAGTGTCAGAAGAATCAGGCCCTGCACTGCGTTGGAGATCAGCACATCGATCGAGTCCCGTATCTGCACGGTGGAATCATTGAGAAAACTGACAACGACAGACTCGCCGAGTAATTCATCCTGCTCCTGAACGATTGACTTGACCCGTTCTATGATGCGGATGGCATTGCCGCGGGGAACCTTCGTTACGCTGAGGATGAGGGCTTCGTTGCCGTCAAAACGTGCGAAGGGTGCTGTCGGATCAAACTGGCTGGTGATGTTCGACACATCGCCGACATGCAGGACAGTTCCACCCGCTGCTGTGCTGCGTACTACAATCCGTTCAAGATCGTCAATAGCACGCACATTTCCCACTGTCCGCAGCAGATACTCGCGGGTTTCAGTTTCCAGAATACCGCCGGGTACCGCAACATTTTTTTGCTGCACCGCGCGTACAATATCGGTAAGCCCCAGGCCCACCGATTCCAGCCGGGACCGGTCAGCCGCAACAATAACCTGTTGTTCGCGACGTCCCGTAAAAGCTACATCCGACACATCGGGAACAGAAAGAATACGGTCACGCAGCAATACTGCCGCCCGATCCAGATCGCCGTAGTCTGCGCCGGTCAGAACCAGTTCTATAACAGGAAGAAAATCATTGGAGGAAAAATCGCTTATAAAAGCCTGCAGGGTTCCTTCAGGAAGGGTTACCCGTGAAAAGCGGGTTTGGACTTCCTGGAACAGACGCTCGAACTCTGCTGTTTTGATGCCGTCGTTAAACTCAACCCGAACCACCGAAAGACCCTCGCTGGTAACGCTTTGAATTTGCTTGAGGTTATCTATGCCCTGCATGGCCTGCTCAACCTTGAGGGTTACCGAGCGTTCAATATCTTCAGAAGTAGCTCCGGGATACGGAACGGTTATATTAACCCAGAAAAATGGAACCTCGGAAAACTGTTCCTGGGGCAGACGGGAAACACTGATCACGCCAAGTACCAGAAGGGTTGCGAGCACTATAGATAAAAGCACATGGTTGTCTATCGAGAACTTTGGTATGTTCATGATCCTACTCCCGGTCCGCGCTTGCACCGCGATTCGTTGCAGTTACGGGAGTTCCGTTTTGCAGCCGGGCCAGGGCGCTGACAATCAGATCTTCACCGTCTTCAAGACCTGATAAAACCTCCACACGCACACCGCTTCGCCTGCCAAGGGTAACCTCACGCACACGGGCAGTACCGTCCTTTGTGACAAAAGCGGCATGACGGCCGCTGCGGCGCAGCAGGGCTGATGTAGGTACGATAACTGCCGGCTTTGCCGGGCGGGAGGATATCTCGACAGTAGCAGACATGCCGGATTTAACCAGATTTCCCCAGCGGTTGGGAAAAACTATAACCACCGGGAAACTGCCAGTGGCAGGATCGGAACCGGCACCCGCTGCCTGGACCACGCCGGTGATGGTTTCAGCTCCCAGGGCCGCCGGAATATTTATGGCAACGGGAGAGCCTGTTTCGATAAGTCCAATTTCCCGCTCTCCCACGCCGATGGTAATTTTGAATGAAGAGTTATCCACGATGCGGGCAACCCGCGACCAGGCCGGTAAGAGTCCGCCGAGGGTAATGCTGTCATCGCGTGATGCAACCAGGCCCGAGATCGGAGAGCGAACGGTTGTATCGTTAAAGGCTTTAAGCGCGCTTTGATACTGGGCTTCGGCTGCACTTACTGCCCCCCGGGCGCGGGTAAGTGCGGCCTGGGAGGCGCCGCCCGAGGCTGCCAGCTGTTCATTGGCACGCAGCTCAAGCGCGGCGGAATCCAGCTGGTCTTTTGCTCGCTGCACATTCAGTGCTGCTATGCTGTTTTCCAGGGTAACCAGTGACTGCCCCTCACGGACGCGGTCTCCGATAGCGAAGGTGACGCTTTTAATAATACCCTGGGCTTCGGCAACAACAACTGCCTCATGTATGCCGGAGACAACTCCTGATGCACTGATGGCAGAAACGAGGGTTCCCGAGCTGACGGTAAGTGAATCAACCGCGATGGCATCGCGTACCTGTCCGCCTGCCCAGGCTGTTGCCCCGGAAACCGCGGCGGTTCGCGTGCCGCACGAACCCAAACATACAGCTACAACACCGATACAGCAGACAATAACAGCAAGAGCACGTACCTTTCTCATATAGTTCTCCGTTTCTGATCGTATTATATATCAATGTACTACTGTTAATCGCATTCTGCCAGTTTTAAAATAGTAATGATTCCCATAAATAACAGAGTTGATTGTTTTTTGTCAGCGCAGGGAATATTCGACTGTCAGTGCGGTTTGAAGGGTACGTCCAGGTCCCGGAAAGACCGGAAAAAGAGCAGTGACTGTCCGCACTGCAGCTTCATCCAGCACAGGGCTTCCGGACCCGGTACTGACTGCCACGGAGACAAGTTCACCGCCGGCGCTTACAGACAAAGACAGGGTCACCAGTCCTTCAATGCTGCGCCGCCGCGCCCGGGCAGGATACACAAAAGTGCGCTGCAGCAGTTCGTTAAGGCGAACAAGGAAGGCTGATTCTGTGAGACTATGAGCATCAAAAACACCGGCTGCTGCTACAGGCGCAGGGGCGGCCGGCACAGGCGCGGCAGCGTTAGCAGTCGCGGCGGCCGGCACATTCGCATCCAGAACCGGGGTCGGCACAGCAGTCGCGGCGGCCGGATTCGCATCCACAGCCGGGGCCGGCACATTCGCAGCAGTCGCGGCGGCCGGCACAGCCTCGGCCGGCGGTGACAAGCTCAGCCGGATAACCGGTGCGGTTGCGATTACTCCCTCCCGCACCGGACCTGAAGGCGAAGTCCACAGCACCAGAACGGCAGCTGCCACCGCATAGCAGAGAATAACCGCAAATGCGGCATGAACCAGGCGACGGCGGTCAGCTGCTTCCGGCTTCATACAAAACCATCAGATGCAATTTTCAGCCCTACCAGGACCAGCTGAAGCTGACCCGGCCGTGACGTCCGCTCCCGGGATAATACCCGCCGTAATAAACCAACGGTGCCCAGGACTCATCCAGAATATTCATGACATCGGCCCGTAAAGATAATCTTCCGTCAAAATATCCCGGCGTAAAGGAAGCTCCAACATTCATCAACGACCAGGAGTTAAGGCTTCCGGTATTTGTAACATCACCGCCTGCGTACATACCCTCAACCCATTGCCATTCCGGTATTACAGAAAGACCTCCGGGCAGATTCAACCGTCCGCCAAGGGTCAAACTGTTGCGGGGAACCAGAGGTATTCTGTTTCCCTTGTGGTCTCCCGAATTAAAACGGGCATCTGCCAAAGACCAGGCTGCTTTCAATTCAATCATCCTGTGTGGTCTGAGTGTCGCATCAAGAGATCCGCCACGGCGTACTGTTCGGTCAAGGTTTTCGTTCTCCCATGATGCATTCAGGGCTATTTCATCTTCCATGCGCACATACCAGGCAACCAGACCCACATCAAGCCAGGTAAAACCGGTGATCCGGAATCCACCCTCAAGGGTCTGCCCGTGTTCCGGACGCAAACCGGTATTAAAGCTGTCGAAGCCGAAGCCGTACAGCGAAGCGACCTCGTCAGTAAAGGGATAACGGAACACGGTATTCCATGCAGCATGTACAGCAATATGTCTGCGATCGGTCCATGAGAGCCTCAGGTCCCAAACAGGCAGGGAATACTGCGCGCTATCCGAAACAGAAGCATCCCTGTTTTCCGCTGCAATAAATGCTGTATCCCACCGGGCGCCAGCGGTAAGGCCAAGTCCTGATCCATGACGTGCTGTACCGGAAATCCACAGCCCGGCATCACGCTTTTCAATCTCGAAGGCGTTCGTTTTTACGGTCCGTTCCGGATCGGAATAGCTGTGGCTGGAAAGAGTCGCATATCCAAGATCCACACCCCCTGAGGCCCGCAAGGAAAGATCTTTTGAACCGCCAGTCCAGAACACACCGGGCCGTGCAGATGCCAGATTAACATACCGTCGACTCCAGGTCGGCGTCATCCAGGAAGGTGTATCGGCAAGAACAGATTTAAATGACCAGTCCAGCGGAAGGCGTATGCGTATCTTTCCTGGCCCCTGCCAGTCTGCTGAAGCAGCCAGGGTCCATTCACGGTTAATTCCTTCATCACGGGGATTGGCAGCTTTCCGGGGTGTGTTCCTGAATTCATCCAGGGTCAAGGCACCGGGCATCTGATAAAAGCTGTCGCTGACAGAGGCGCTGCCATCAAGGGTTAGCCTGTCTCCGATATCACGGAAACCGGAAACACCCAGATTTGTAGAACGAACAGCCGATCGGTCACGATAACCGCCTGCGTTATACTGATCAAGCGAAATCTGAACGCCGCCGTCATCGGAACCGATATCCAGGGTGAACTGACCGCGCAGGGTATCGAAGCCGCCCATAGTCATGGTCAAGGATGAATCACCTGCTCCGCCTGAACGCCGGGTTATAATATTGATTACACCGCCTACGGCGCCGCTCCCGTAGAGCACCGCGGCTCCCCCGTCCATAATTTCAATTTTATCGATGGAAGCCAGGGGAATGGAAAGCCAGTTAATGCCCTGCATATCGGGATTGTTCAAACGCCTGCCGTCCACCAGCACGGTTACCCGGCCAAAGGAATTCTCGCCGAATCCCCGCATTGAAACCTGGGCTTCAGCATCGCCTGAATAGCTGCGAACAGATATCCCCGGAACGGAGGATAATAGTTCTGTCAATGAGGCCCGTCCACTTGAGCGGATTTCGTCAGCCCCGATAACCCGCACCATAGCAGGACTTTCCAGAACACTTTGCTCATCCCTGCTGGCGGTGACAACCACACGCAGGGCAGGGTCTCCCTGTTGCTGATCGGCTGATTCCTGATCCAGGGCCCACAGGGCGCTTCCTGCCATCACAAGCACAAACGCTGCGACAGCTCCATAAAAAACACGCATGCATACCTCCTCGGGTACACCATTGAAGGCGGACCTGACATCCCTCGTATACGCGACGCGTCTTTGTGGATGATGATGGCAGCGTTGATCACACGACCACCTGTCCCGGGTGTCCTTCGGTCCTGATACCGGAAAGCGTCTCCTGGCTCGCAGTTCGTTTTACTCCCGGACAGCCTTCTCGGCATCGCTGCCAATGGCTGCAACAGATTCTGTTGCCATGTCCGGTTTCATCCCTGCTTACAGTGGCGGGACCGCTACGGATTTTCACCGTATTCCGTTTTTTCCGGTATTCTGACAGGCACTATAGCCTTTTGGCCCGGCATCGGTCAATGAAAATTCGGGCAGTACAAATACTATTGACAAATCCCTATAAAAACAGTAGATTTAATCCACCCTACACCCCATAGGGGTGTAGGGTGTCAGAATAACATTCAGGAGAAATAATGACAAAAGCTACCTTTGATATAGATGGAATGACCTGTACCGCCTGCGCAGGCCATATCGAAAAAGCAGTAGAACATCTGCCTGGAGTTGAATCTGTTCAAGTACGTCTCATAGAAAACAGCATGGTATGTGAATACGATGCCGGGACAACCGGCCTTGAGGCTATCAGGAATGCTGTCCGCCAGGCGGGATACAATGCATCTGTTCACCAATCAGCCCGAGGTACTGGACCTTCACAGCAGGCAAATCCGGAAGACGAAACAGAGCAGGCAGAACGCGCCGATGCCAGCCGGCTTGCCCGGGTGAAATCCGATCTTGTTTGGTCTTTCGCATTTGCCCTTCCTCTGGTATATCTATCCATGGGCCATATGTTCAAATGGCCCCTTCCTTCCTTTTTACATGTTTTTCCGCAACACTCCATGACCTTTGCCTTAACCCAGTTTCTGCTGCTCATACCGGTCGTATTTCTGAACCGGGCACGGTTTACAAGCGGATTCAGGGCTCTTGCACATAAAAGTCCGACCATGGACTCCCTTATAGCAATCGGCTCCTCTGCAGCCATAGCCTATGGTATTTTTGCCCTGTACCGGATAGGCATCGGCCTTGCGGCTGGCGACCACCATGCGGTGAAACACTACACGATGGACTTGTACTTTGAGGTTGCTGCCATGATACTTGCCCTTGTAGGTCTTGGCAAATTTCTTGAAGACCGTGCAAAAGGAAAAACCGGTCAGGCAATTCGTAAACTGATAGCCCTTGCCCCCCGCAACGCACTGGTTCTGCGGGATGGCGTTGAAACAGAGATACCCGCAGCTGCCCTCGTAATTGGAGACACTATTGTCATTCGTCCGGGAATGGCCATTCCTGTGGACGGAACTGTGATTGATGGTCATTCCTCAATAAACGAAGCGGCCCTGACAGGTGAAAGCCTGCCCGTAGAAAAAAAACCCGGAGACCGGGTACTCAGCGCAACCGTAAACCTGAATGGCTACTTCCGTTTCAGGGCAGATACCGTCGGAGAAGACACAACGCTTGCACGTATAATCGAGCTGATGCGTGAAACTGCAGCCAGCAAAGCCCCGATAGCACGCCTGGCCGACAGGGTCAGCGCCTGGTTTGTTCCGGCTGTGATACTGATAGCTTCAGGATCTTTTATCTTCTGGTTTATGACCGGCAGGGACCTGGAATTCGCCATGGCAGCAGCTATAGCCGTACTGGTTATATCCTGCCCCTGCGCCCTGGGTCTTGCTACCCCGACAGCAATTATGGTCGCCACCGGACAGGCAGCCCGCCATGGAATTCTGATAAAGTCCGCCGAAGTCCTGGAACGTCTCCACAAGGTTGATACAATAGTTCTGGACAAAACAGGAACCGTAACCGAAGGTCTCCCGAGGGTGACCGATGTCAACTCTGTAAGCAACCTTACCGAAGCCGAGATTCTCGGCCTTGCTGCGGCGCTGGAACGTAAATCGGAACATCCACTGGCATCAGCAATTCTTGAAGCAGAACGTGCGCTCGGCATAAACGCCGCACAAGCAGATGATTTTTCTGCAATACCGGGACGAGGTCTTGAAGGCACCGTAAACGGGAAACAACTGTATCTGGGCAATCCGGCCCTTATGATGGAGCAGGGGGTAAACCTTTCATCCCTGACCGGGACAATACAGGCACTTGAGGTACAGGCTAAAACCGTACTTATACTTGCGGATTCCACACAGGCCCTGGGGATACTTGCTGTTGCTGATACCATCAAGGAAGGCAGTAAAACTGCAGTTCGCAGGCTTCGCGAACAAGGAATGAAGGTAATTCTGTTAACCGGTGATAATGAAGGAACCGCACAGGCCATTGCCCGCGAAGCAGGCATAGATGAAGTTGTTGCCGGGGTTCTTCCTGGAGGCAAGGCAGAGAACATCACACGCCTGCTGGCAGAAGGCCGCAAGCCTGCAATGGTCGGCGACGGTATTAACGATGCTCCCGCCCTTTCCGCTGCCTGGGTAGGCATGGCCATCGGCGCAGGATCGGATATCGCCATAGAGTCAGCCGATATTGTGCTTATCAAAAACGATCTGCGTGATGTTGCAACAGCACTAAGCCTTGGCCGCGCCGCTTTTACCAATATAAAACAAAACCTGTTTTGGGCCCTCGCATACAATACACTCGGAATCCCGCTGGCAGCCGGTCTTTTATATCCGTTCACCGGACATCTTATGAGCCCGATGTTCGCTGCAGCAGCAATGAGTCTCAGTTCGGTTTCAGTCGTGGGCAATGCTCTCAGGCTCAACCGTTTCAAAGCATATACCGGGAAGTCCCCAACGACCTCCCGTACAGTCAAAGGAGAAATCATGAACACAACCCTTTCCGTCACAGGCATGACCTGCGGTCATTGCTCCGCCCGTGTCGAAAAAGCACTGAATGCCCTTGAGGGAGTCAGTGCATCTGTTGATCTTGCAGCCGCAAAGGCCAGCATAACACACTCCGACTCTGTTACCATAGAAGCCCTGATACAGGCGGTGAAGAATGCGGGATACGAGGCCCGCTCATGAGGGCAGACCACGCGCACATCAGCCGGCTTCTAAAAACTGCCCGTGGTCAGATAGACGGAATACTCCGCATGATAGAAGAGGATCGATACTGTATGGAAATATCGACCCAGATAAATGCAAGTACCGCTATTCTGAAAACCGCAAACCGGGCAGTTTTAAAAGCTCATATCGCCGGCTGCATGCAAGAGGCATTCAACTCCGGAACAGAAAAGGATCGTGAAAAAAAGATAGAGGAGCTTCTTTCTTTAGTAGACCGCACAGCGGACTGAAAGGATGCCGGCAGCTGCCGGCATCCCTGATAATCGGCCATCTCGCAAGGGTCGACAGGGCTGTACATCCATGATACACTTTTTTCAAAAGTTTAGGCCAGTTTTTTTTACCGGCCGTATCAGAGGTGACCGTATGACAGATACACGGTTTAACGAACTCAGGGAGAGTATTACCTCCCTGGTAAAAAGCAGTGAGGGCGTAAACGCCGATTACTATCTTGCCCAGATCCGCAGACTCGCGGATGACGCTTCCCGTTCCAACAGTTTTTTTTCAACTCTCCTTGAGATCTTTGTGCATCTTGAATTCTCGGAAGAGGACGCGATCGAACACTGGGAAAACATCATAGAAAAAACGCGCCAGCTTTCCACAGCCCTCGGCAGAAACATAGGTCTGCATCTGGCAATTGTTGACTATTTTACCCACGCAAACCACATGCTCACAGCGCCCATGTTGATTGAAATCCATGTCTTTAAACAAACAGAACGTCTTGCAATGATTGACGGGCTTACCGGTGTCTTTAACCGGCGCTATATGGATGTTGCACTGCGAAAGGAACTGAACCGCTGCGAACGGTATGGTAAAGACCTTTCTATCTTCATCGTTGATATTGATAACTTTAAGATGGTAAATGATTCCAAAGGACATATCTTCGGGGACCAGATTCTTAAAGAAGTTGCCCGGTTTATGAGAGATATGGTTCGTGAAGAAGATATTGTATGCCGCTACGGCGGTGAGGAATTTCTTATTCTTTTACCCGAAACAGATGCGACCGGAGCCTTTATCCTTGCAGAACGCATCAGACTGTCCCTGAAGGCTCACGGAATTTTCCGAACCGAGGGGATCACCTTTTCAGGCGGTATAGCCACCTATCCGGGCGGAGCTAAGGATGCAAGCTCCCTTATCAAGGCAGCCGATCGAGCCCTGTACCAGGCAAAATATACCGGAAAAGATCGCATCATTATTGCGGATACCGACCGCCGCAGATTCGGGCGCTATGCCCGCTCCTGGTCTGTGGATATAGCTGTACCCGGTATCACTGCCAGGACTCCGCTGAATATTGTTACCCGCAATGTTTCGCTCGGCGGCGTTCAATTCGAATGTGCCGAAAGGTTCGACATCGACACCGAACTGGAATTGAGCTTTAACGATCTTGAATCAGGCGGAGAAGAGATTCTTACATCAGGCCGCATTTCCTGGGCCCGTCGCGGTCAGGATGGATTCGTCTACGGGGTATCCTTCCTGGATATACCCGAACCTCTTGCACGAAAACTGAACGCCAACTATCTTGCTGCCTGGGATCAGGACTGCGAAACAAGCTGCAACCCTGCAATCGGATTCGACTTCAGCTGCGAAGCCGGAAACCAGGACTAGAACAAGATACAAAAAAACCATCCGTTTGCCGGATGGTTTTTTTTGGGTCCTGAAACATCACGTTCACCAGCACTCAAGTGGTTTTTTCTTCAGTTTATACAACACCCTGTCCGATCATTGCGCGGGCTACTTTCAGGAAGCCGGCAATGTTGGCACCGACCATGTAGTTGCCTTCCTGACCGAACTGTTTTGCTGCATCCCAGGCATTGTCATGGATGCTTTTCATAATTCCCTTCAAACGGGTGTCAACTTCTTCACGGCTCCAGGACAGACGCATCGAGTTCTGGGTCATTTCAAGACCGCTGGTTGCAACACCGCCGGCATTTGCCGCCTTTCCGGGAGCATACAACACCTTGTTGTTTATAAACACTTCGATTGCTTCCGGAGTTGAAGGCATGTTGGCACCTTCGGCAACCAGTTTACAGCCGTTCTTGACAAGGGTTTCCGCTTCTGCACCGCTGATTTCATTCTGTGTAGCACAGGGAAAGGCACAATCTGCCTTGACAGACCAGGGGCGCTGACCTTCTGTATAGGATGCCTTGGGGAATTTTTTGACATACTCGCTGATTCGTCCGCGCTGGACATTTTTAAGGTCCATTACAAAAGCGAGTTTTTCGCTGTCTATTCCGTCCGGATCGTAAATAAATCCGTTTGAGTCAGACAGGGTAACAGGCTTGGCTCCAAGCTCAAGAAGTTTTTCTACACAGTACTGGGCAACGTTTCCTGAACCGGACACAGCACAGACCTTGCCCTTGAATCCCTGACCGATCTGCTTCAGCATATTGTCTGCAAAATAAACGGCGCCGTAACCGGTGGCCTCGGGTCGAATTAGTGATCCGCCGAAGGTCAGTCCCTTACCGGTCAATACACCGGTGAATTCATTTGAGAGGCGCTTGTACTGGCCGAACATAAATCCTACTTCACGACCGCCAACGCCGATATCGCCGGCAGGAACATCCGTATCAGGTCCGATATGGCGATACAGCTCGCTCATGAAGCTCTGGCAAAAACGCATTACCTCGCCTTCGGTCTTCCCGTGAGGATCAAAGTCTGCACCTCCCTTGCCTCCGCCCATAGGCAGTGTGGTCAGGCTGTTCTTGAACACCTGTTCAAAACCAAGAAATTTGAGAATGGAAAGATTAACAGAAGGATGAAAGCGGATACCGCCCTTGTACGGACCTATCGCGCTGTTGTACTGCACACGGTAGCCACGGTTTACGCAGACCTTACCGGCATCGTTAACCCACGGAACACGGAACATGATGACCCGCTCAGGTTCCACCATACGTTCCAGTATCGAGTACTTCTGAATTTCCGGCATCTGTGCCACTACAGGCTCCAGAGAATCCATCACCTCCTGGACTGCCTGTAAAAATTCACTTTCATGACCGTTTCGGGCCCGTACCTGGGCCAGCACTTCCTGAATGTACGCATTCGCCATAACTTACTCCTCATTGAGCGCTGCCCGGTTACGCCTTTGCAACCGTGATGTCCGCCAGTGACATCTGTTTGGCTCGTGACTGGGATCAATTCTATCGATTTTCGTTTTTTTTGTATACCGGTAAACTTGAACAGGACTTCATTTCCTGAAGCAGGGCACAAAAAAAGCCCGGATATGGTTCCGGGCTTTTAAAGCAACGTCTACCTGCTGATAGATACGGTATCAGAAGGATGAAGAGTCATTCATAAACATTTCAAGCAGTCGTGCGCGGTTTGCAGTTACAAGACGGAGGTCATCTGCATGGATTTCGGAACGTATATCCAGAATCTGTTGTTCAAATTCTTTCATATATTCTTCCATCTCGGGAATTCCACTGTACATCTCGCGGTTTTCCTCTATTGTTTCCTGCATCTCGATACTGCTTATGGCAAAGGTAATAACCAGCATTTTTTCAAATCCGTTGTTACCCATTCCATTCCGGTTGAACACAGCCTGAATTTCTGCCGGCATCCTGAGTGCCCGTGCTGAGCGAATTGCCAGACCAACTCCGCTTTCAAAATCTTCAGAATCAAAAAGATCATTGTATTTATCGCCAAG
This sequence comes from uncultured Treponema sp., assembly GCA_964641135.1. Taxonomy (GTDB): domain Bacteria; phylum Spirochaetota; class Spirochaetia; order Treponematales; family Treponemataceae; genus Teretinema. Next base: position 13,784 of record CAZXJV010000001.1, read on the forward strand.
ATCTTCCATTTCATTCTGAATTTGTTCAAAGTTGGAAAGGAAACTTTCAATATCATTCTGTGTGAGGATTTTTGCAGGGGCTGCCTGGGCATACACGGCTGTCGAAACCAGAGCCAAAGCAAGTACAGCTGCCATAATTTGTTTTAACACGGGGTAACTCCTTATCTGGCTGCCAGGGATACCGGGCGTATTCCAGGCGCCTGTGCGTACTACAGATTGCCGGAATGTAAATACCATTCCGGCATCCTGTTTACTTTACCACAACCTTCTTCAGTTTCCAAATATCCCGTACATAATCTTCGATTGTACGGTCAGAACTGAATTTTCCGGAACGGGCTACGTTAAGGAAGGCCTTTTTTGCCCATCCCTTGCGGTCAGCATAAGCCTTTTCCAGCTCTTCCTGAGCACGGGCATAGGCGTCAAAGTCAGCCAGGACGTAGTACACGTCAGGACGCTGGCCTTCAACAACCCAAACCAGTGAATCATACAGTTCGCGGAAGAGGTTTTCATGAACTCCGCAATACGTACCATCAACCAGCTGCTCCAGCACACGGGCAAGCTTCGGATTCCGGTTCAGGTATTCCTGGGGATTGTAGTTGTGTTCAACATCGATCGTATGTACTTCATCTGCGGTCAAACCGAAGATAAAGGCATTTTCAGCACCGGCTTCTTCAACAATCTCGATATTGGCGCCGTCCAGGGTCCCGATTGTTACAGCACCATTGATCATAAACTTCATATTTCCGGTACCGGAAGCTTCCTTGCCGGCGGTGGAAATCTGTTCGGAAACATCTGAGGCCGGGAACAGTTTTTCTGCAACGGATACACGATAGTTTTCTACAAAAACGACCTTGAGCTTGCCCTTTACCCTGTGATCGTTATTAATGCGATCAGCAATAGTGGTGATAAGCTTGATTATACTTTTTGCCCTGCGGTAACCGGATGCTGCCTTGGCACCAAAGATAAAGGTGCGGGGAACCGGGTTAAAGGAGGTATCCTCAAGAATGCGGTTATACAAATACATGATATGCAGAACATTCAACAGCTGACGCTTGTATTCATGCAGACGTTTGATCTGGACGTCAAAGATTGAATCAGGATCAATCTCCACACCCTGGGTCTTTTTCAGGTACTCGGCAAGAGCGACCTTGTTTGCCCGCTTGATCGACATAAACTCGTCAAGAGATTTGGCATCATCAGCGAACTTTTCCAGTTTTTTAAGCTGGGTCAGGTCTTTTTCCCAGCCATGACCGATTTTTCCGGTTATGAATGCAGAAAGAGCCGGGTTTGCGCTGGCAAGCCAGCGGCGCTGGGTAACACCATTTGTTTTGTTGTTGAACTTTGCCGGATACAGCTTGTACCAATCGGCAAGCTCGGTTGTCTTCAGCAGTTCGGTATGCAAGGCGGCAACTCCGTTTACCGAGAAACAGCCAACAATGGCCATCCAGGCCATACGGATCATGCCGTCGCCGATAATCGACATCTCATTCTGCTTTTTCCAGTCGCCGGGGAATTTTTCACGCAACTCCACCAAAAAGTGGCGGTTGATTTCTTCCACAATCTGGTAGATCCGGGGAAGAAGCCCCTGGAAGATATCAATCGGCCATTTTTCAAGGGCTTCTGCAAGAATGGTGTGATTGGTGTATGCGAAGGTACGGGTAACAACGTCCCAGGCAGCATCCCAGCCGAGGCCGTTTTCGTCCATAAGCAGGCGCATAAGTTCAGGGATAGCTACAACAGGATGGGTATCATTGAGCTGCACCACATAATAATCGGGGAATTTGCTGAAATCGCTTGAATGATCACGGCGGTACTTGGTTACCAGATCCTGAAGACTTGCAGAGGTGAAAAAATACTGCTGTTTCAGGCGAAGAGCCTTTCCTGAAGGGCCGGAATCGTTCGGGTACAGAACACGGGAAATATTTTCGGCATTGTTCTGGCGCTCTACAGCACGATGATAGTGCATGTCGTTGAACAGCTGCAGATCAAAGCCGTTTTCCGAGCTGGCCTCCCAGAGACGCAGACGGTTAACCGTTTTGGTATCAAAACCGATTACCGGAACATCATAGGGAGTGGCGGTGATTTCTTCGGCGCCTTCAAGTTTGAATACATCATGGCCCTTTTCGTCTTTTTCAACAACAGGAGTTCCGCCGAACAGAACCTTGACAGCAAGGTCTGAACGCTTGACCTCCCAGGGATCACGGTGCTTGAGCCAGTTGTCCGGATATTCAACCTGAAAACCGTTTTCAATTCGCTGCTCGAACATTCCGTACTGATACCGTATTCCATATCCATGACCGGGATATTCCAGGGTAGCAAGAGAGTCAAGGAAACAGGCGGCAAGACGTCCCAGACCACCATTTCCCAAACCGGCATCCGGCTCCTCATCTTCGATTGATGTATAGTTGAAATTCAGCTCGTCCAGTATTTCCTTAACAGCATCCTTAATGCCAAAGTTGATAAGGTTGTTGCTGAGAGCCCGGCCCATCAGAAACTCTGCTGACAGATAGTACATCTGGCGAGTCTGGCTGTCCTCGTAGGCCTTGCGGGTGGCGATCCAGTTGGTTTGCACATAATCCATAACGGCACTTGAAACCGCGTCATAAATATCGTGCTGGCTGGCTTCGTCCAGTCGTTTTCCATAATTGCGTCTCAGACGCGAATGAATCGCTTCCTTGAACTGCTCTTTATTAAACTGCATCTGTCTCTCCCTTTAGTGCCGGGCCGTCAAACTTCTGCACAAATCACAGGAAGCCCGGAAGGTAAACCGGTTTTCTAAACCGTGCCGACAGCTTAAAGAGTATACAGACCTCTGTCAATGGTGATTAACACTTTCCCGATAATGCGCTAAACCGCAGGACCTGACAGAAAAACGACGCAGGCGCGGGACTGTACCACATACTTGTCCCGGCCGGGAAGCACAATCTCCTCGCCCGGGGCCAGAAAATCCCTGGGTGAATCGAAAGAGGTATCTACAACCCGATACCAGTTTTTACCCGGAGGAGGCGGACAGATCGTCGCGGTAATATCGCGGGAAGTGGCATTAAACATGATATAAAAATCATTATCATCACAATCGGAAAGGATATCAGCCTGTCGTCCGTCCAGACGGTAGGCAATAAAATTCCGGTCCAGGGACCAGTCGGCGACCTTGCCGTGTTCATCGAACCAGCTGATATCCGGAGCGGTATGAATACTTCCGCCACGACCGGTGAAGAATTCCGGACGCAAAAAAGCCCTGTGGCTGAGCCTGAACGCAATGGCCATACGCGTAAAACGGAAAATATCAGCATGTTGAGACCTGAAAGAATAATCCATCCAGGATATCTCATTATCCTGGCAATATGCGTTATTGGATCCGTTTTGAGTGCGGCGGATTTCATCACCCATTGTCATCATCGGGGTACCGAGGGACAGCATCAAGGTGAGAATAAAATTCTTTACCTGTCGATTTCTGGTCTGCTCAATCCGGGGATTAACCGTTGGACCTTCAAACCCGTAATTGTAGCTGCAGTTGTGATCACTGCCGTCGCGATTATCCTCACCGTTCTCATCATTATGTTTACCATTATACGAAACAAGATCATTCAGCGTAAAACCGTCATGGCTTGTTACAAAGTTAATTGAATGAAAGGGTTTTCGACCATCACGCAAATACAGATCGGAAGATCCGGTGATTCGTGTGGCAAGATGCCGCACGGTACCGGCATCCCCGCGCCAGAATTTGCGTACATCGTCCCGGAAACGATCATTCCATTCGGCCCATCGCCCGCCGGGGAACCAGCCAACCTGATACGCACCGCCTGCATCCCATGCCTCGGCAATGATTTTGGTCTGCCGCAATACAGGGTCTTCGGCAATACGCTCAAGCATCGGCGGGTTTTCAAGAAGGTTGCCCCTCTGGTCCCGGCCCAAAATAGAACCAAGATCAAAACGGAATCCGTCAATATGCATTTCTGTTACCCAGTAGCGCAGACAGTCAAGAATGAGGCTTCTGACTACCGGATGGTTGCAGTTGAAGGTATTACCGCAGCCTGAATAGTTGCGGTAGTACCGCCGGTTATCCTCAAGCATGTAATAGATTGAGTTATCAAAGCCACGGAAGTTCATGGTAATACCCCGCTCGTTTCCTTCGGCGGTGTGATTAAAAACGATATCCAGAATTACTTCGATTCCGGCCTTATGCAGTTCCCGTACCATTTCCTTGAACTCGCGTACCGGATTACCGGGATCCGAAGCATAGCCGGCCTTTGGTGCAAAGAACGCAATGGTACTGTAGCCCCAGTAATTGGAAAGCCGTTCACCGGTCCGGGGATTACTGCGATCGTTCTCGTGTTCATCATACTCGTTGATCGGCAACAGTTCCAGGCTGGTGATTCCCAGCTCCTTAAGGTAAGGAATAGACTCTATTACGCCCCGGTAGGTTCCCGGATGGGCAACGCCGGAAGACGGATGAACAGAAAGACCCTTGACGTGGGCTTCGTACAGGACACTGAAACGGAGCGGGTAGTTCAAGGGGCGGTCGCCCTGCCAGTCAAAATCATCATCATCAACAACGACCCCTTTCGGGAAACCGGCGGCAGTGCAGTGCGTGGTGAAAAAAAGATCCCCGTCAATGTGAGGGGGAGGAATATAGGACTTGTCCAGTTCCCTGAAAATTGAATTCGGAGTAAGCGCTTTTGCGTAAGGGTCAATCAGATACTTGTTCGGATTAAAACGCAGGCCCTCGGTCGGCCGGAAGGGTCCGTCAACCCGATACAAATACAAAGCTCCGGCAGTCAGACCTTCTACAAATACATGCCATAAATCACCGGTACGGTTAACCGCCGGGTCAAGTGTATACGACCGGATCGGAGATGCATCGCCGGCAGACTGGAACAGTTCAAGCACAACACTGCTGCCGTTGCGGGTAAAAACACTGAAGTTTACACCGCCTGCTTGTACAGTCGCGCCAAGGGGCAGTGGTTTTCCGGGCAAAAAGTTCAGAGTGTCCATAATGTATAGAAAAGTATAGTTTGTTCAGGGAAAATATGCTAGAATCTTTTCCTGGAGAATGTATGAAAAATATACCAATTGTATGTAAACAGGCATCCACTGTTCAGGCAGTGACTACCGCCTGTGAAAACTCCAACGGTGAATTTTTCCCGGTTTTTCTGGAAAATCGTGACGAAATTATCGCTTATTTTAATTATGAGCTTCCTGAAATCAAAATTATCAATTTTGGCGACACCAGTCTTTGCGCAAAAGAGCTGATGAAGGTTATACACGCGGACCCCTGGCTGCTATTCGGTGGAATCATTGCAGTGGTCAACGACCACAAAGAAAAGGTGGGTCTGGAAAAACAGCGCGATCCCAACATTCTTCTTGTATTGACCCGGGCCAACTTTGAGGAAAACAGCAACAGGTTGCTACGCATCCTGACTCAAAACCAGCAGTTTTTGTTCAATCGGGGTATGCAGCAGCAGATGAATACCACCGAAACCGGATCATTTGTCAGCGACAACGACCCGGTAGACATTCTTTTTTACTGCAATCTGATAACAAGCTATCTATATAATACAAACCGTCTGAACGATGAAAGCCGATCCGCCCTGCAGGGGGCGCTTATGGAACTGCTTTTAAACGCAGTGGAGCACGGCAACTGCAAGATAAGCTATGACGAGAAAACCGCCTGGCTGACCGATGGAAAAAACATGCTTGATCTGATAGGCATGAAAACAAGAGAACCGCATGCTCAGGGGAAAAAAGTCTACATTTCCTACGATATCAATTCCGAGCGTACACGGCTTTCTGTTCGCGACGACGGAGAGGGATTCGACTGGCGAAAACGCCTCCAGGGCGAACTGACGGCCGGCCTCCATGGAATGGGCATCAAGCTGGCAGAATCATTTGTCAGCGCCGTCAGCTACAACGAGAAAGGCAATGAAGCCTCTTTCGAGATGCAGAATCAGTGTGACGAGACAAATACCATCCCTGTTATTATGCGCGAGCAGGAAGTTCTGAATTATACCGATAAACAGATAGTCTGCAAGGAAGGCGATCCATCCAACGATCTGTTCTATATCAGATCAGGAAAGTATGCTGTATATGTTCAGAAAAAGCTGGTTACTGTTCTTAACCCGAACGACATCTTTATCGGAGAAATGTCATTTTTATTAAATGACCGCAGATCGGCAACGATTATCTCCATAGGCAATGGCAGTCTGGTTCGTATTCCCAAAATGGTCTTTATCAACCTTATTCGTGAGAATCCGCATTACGGCATCTTCCTTTCCCGGCTTCTTGCCCAGAGATTAGCCCGCCAATCAAACCTGACCGTCCAGATGAAAACAGAATATACCCGGCTCAAAAAAGAACTTGACGGCAGGAAGGTTTGACAGGAATGTCTTTGATAGGCCGGTATATACGGGAGTTCGGTGCTGACACGGAGTGCACCTTCGTTTTTCCCTCCGATATCGCGTCCACCCTGTGGTTCCGCACAGCCCTTGAACTGACCGGCCAGGGCACACTGCCTGCAGAACGCTTTCAGGCATGGGACCGCTTTCGCGACAGTTTACTGTCAGGAAGACTCAGCGGTCGGACAGCAATACCGCCTGCCTTGCGCCGCATGTTTGCCTGGAACCTTGCTGAACAGAACAGCCAAAACCCTTTTCTTGGAATAATCATCCCGGCCGAACACGCAGCCCAGGCAAACGCATTCAGTGGCTGGCTGGCCGACACTGTCCTGCCCCAGTTGCATAGCTGGGTCAGGCGTACGGCAGAAAAACCTGCTGATGACGAGCAGGCCGATTACCGGAATTTGTATATCCGCTACAGAAACTTTCTGGATGAATCAGGCTTTTTTGATCCCTCATGGGCAGACCCGGTCCTCCCCGAAGACAATAAAAAGTGGATTATTTTTTATCCGGAAGCCATCGAAGACTGGAGTGAATACCGCCAGCTGCTTTCCGGCGACCCCCGCATCACAATACTTTCCGTTCCGGAAACAGATGCTTCTCCGGTGCTCTACCGGTATCAGAATGCCCGAACTGAATTCCGCACTGTTGTTCAATTGATAGAAAATGATCTTGTGGCAGGCATGGAGCCTGTTGATATCGCTGTCAGCGTGCCGGATATTGAAACAGCAGCTCCGTATCTGCAGCGGGAGTTTCGCCTCAGGGGGATACCCTTTGAATACCGGTCAGGCTATCCTTTAAGCAGATTTCAGGCCGGCAAACTGTTCCCCCTGATTGCAGCCTGTGTTTCCGACCGCTTTTCGTTCACAAGCATGCGGGCTCTGCTTCTTGATCGTCTGATACCCTGGAAAGAACCTGCCAGGGCCCGGGGATTGATAGATTTTGGAATCCGGAATCACTGTGTTACTTCATGGAAGGAACCGGATGGTTCCGAAGTTGATGTATGGGAGGCAGCATTCCGTACCCCGTCACAGGATTTTCCACCGGACCGCAGTCTTGAATCCTGGTATACAACACTGAAGAGGCATCTTCTGGCTCTGAACGGAGCGTCAGATTTTACGCACATCATGGCGCACTACATGAAGTTCCGAAGCATCTTTTTGGACATGAGTCTTCTTGACGAAACAGATAACGATGTCCTTGCCCGGTGCATTCGTGAACTGCAGCAGCTTGCGGACCTGGAACGCCGGTATCCGGATTGCAGAATCAGCAAACCATTTTCCTTTCTGATATCCTGGCTTGATACAACACAGTATGTGCCGCAAAGACAGCCGGGGGGAGTCAGTATCTTTCCCTGGAGGGTCGCGGCAGGAACACCGTTCAAACGCCACTACATCCTTGATGCCAGCCAGGAAGACGCAACAATCCTTTATAAACACTTACACTTTCTACGTTCCGATCAGCGCGCCGAGCTTGATGCGGCTGATGAAGATGCCTCCGCAGCATTCTTCCGTTTATACAGCTGTGAACCGGGCAATGACAGCGGGGCTGTAACCAGATTTTCCTGTTCGGATCACTGTTTCGGCGGGTGGCGGATGCCCCACGGGTATTTCCGGACCCAGGAAATACCTGACACGGCACAGCACCCGGCAGATCCCTGGGTAACAGAAGCTCTCTGGCTTACCGGCCGTGGACCAGCACCGGATCGCCTTTATCCGGTGCAACAGGCAGCCCTTTTATCGACTCATTCAAACACAGATCCGGCAACACGGTATGTGTATGCCCCGCTTGATCTTCAAAACCCCTCTATTCAGGATATTCTGGACACCCGTTATACCGATAAAGGGTTATTACGGGTGTCACAATCAGATCTTGCATGTTTTTATACATGCCCGTCTTTCTGGTTCCTTGCGAGGGTTCTTGATCTTAAGGATGAGGAAAGCGATGCTGTACTGTTCAACGACAGAAATCTGGGCCTTGTATGGCATGCAGTCCTGGCACGCTTGTACCTGCAGATCGCCCAAAAAGACCGGTATTTCCGCGCTGAACATCTGAATGACTATCGGGCCATGGCGGAACAGATGTGCCGTCAAGCCAGCGCCGAAGAAGCCGAATTTGCCGGGCCACTGGCAGCACCCATCCTTGACAGCATCGCAGACCGGCTGCGTTCAGGTGTGGAACGGATACTGGAACTGGACGCCCGTTATCTTGATGGCTGGGCCCCTGTTGGTACAGAACTGCGGCTGAGCACGATGTTTGATGGCATGGAATTCGTCGGTGCGATAGACAGGCTTTCCAAAAACGAGGCAAGCGGGGACCTGACAATAATTGATTACAAGTCCTCTATAAAAATCAAGGCATCCCACTATGATTCCGATGGACAAAGCGGGCTTTCAGATTTTCAGATGACCATGTATACCTATCTTGCAGAAAAAGCCAAAGACAGCCCCTGCGCCGGGAAAAAAATAGATAATGCTCTCTTTTATGATATTAAGGCAGGAAAACAGCTGCCTGTTGTTCTGGACCCTGAGCAGCTTGATCCGGGCAAAGCAAAATATTTTACACGCGAACAATTCGAACCGGCAATGACCGAATTTCTGACCAGGGCCGTGCAATTCAGGGATGCAGTCCGTTCTGGCGACTTCACAACGACAGAAGAAATTGTGGCATCAGAGTGCCGTACATGTGATTACCGGACAATATGCCGAACCGCTTACAGGAGCAGCTGAATACTATGACACTGGCCGATCTGCTTGCAACACTTGACCCCGATCAGCGCGCAGCGACACTCGCAACCGGCAATACAGTCGTTGCAGCCGGCGCAGGATCGGGCAAAACCCGCGTTCTGGCCGCCCGCTACCTGTACCTTGTCCTTGAAAAGGGCCTTCCGATTGACAGGGTGCTTGCCCTTACCTTTACGCAAAAAGCTGCTGCCGAGATGAAAGCCCGTATCCATAAAACCCTCAGGGAAACAGAACACCCCCTGGCACGTTCTGCCCTGGAAGGTTTTCATGAGGCGCGGATTTCCACCATTGATTCACTGTGCGGCGCTATTGCACGGTCCGCCTGCCGCCGGTGGGGCATCCCTCCGGATTTTCAGCTGGATGATCCGGGCGCCCGTGAAGCGGCAAGCTCGCTTGCCCTGCCATTTGTATTTACATACCGGACCCATCCGGCAATCAAGCATCTGTTATCCACAACCGATCTGGAAAAGATTGCAGAAAACCTCTTTGCTTCACTTGTTGCCGCTCATTCGCCAATCAGTGCTCCGATTGACTTCAGAGCATTGTTTGTAAAACAGGATACCGAGATTCATGGCCGGATTGACAGTGCACTGACTGAAGCATGTGCAGATCTGAATGAAATATGCAGGCTTGCACAAGCCCCCGGCCTGAAAACGATGAAGTCTATTACCCCGATCACCGATCTTCAGGCTCCGGACAAACCGTCCACGGATGACAGGGACGAACTTATCAGCTTCCGTACTGCCCTTTCCCGCTTTGCCGCAATTCCACTAAGGATGGGTGCAACCAAACAGCCAGAGGCACAAGCCATAAAAGAACTGCTATCGACAGTACGGAACAGGCACGATCCGGAATGCGGTTCACTCATCTCATTTGTTCTTAACCGTGATGTCCTTGAAGGCCTGTTTACACTTCTTGACGAATTCCAGACCCTGTACAACACACAGAAAAGACAAAGCGGACGGCTGACCTTCGCCGATGTCGCCAAAATGGCTGTTGATGCCCTTGCCGATGATCCGGAGTTACGCCGTTCCTGGAAAGCAGGCGTAGGTGCCGTTATGATTGATGAATTCCAGGACAACAATTCTTTACAGCGGGACCTGCTTTTTTTACTTTCAGAAAATGAAACCAGGATGGAAACAGGAATACCCGGTCCACAGGACCTGTGTCGGGACAAACTGTTTTTTGTCGGTGACGAAAAGCAGTCCATATACCGGTTCAGGGGTGCCGATGTTGCCGTATTCAGAGCTCTTGCCCGCGATTTGGGAGCCAACGCTGATGCACTGCCGGAGCTTTCTACAAACTACCGTACCAGAACAGCCCTGCTGGAGCAATTCAATACGATTTTTCCGGCCATTTTTGACAATGCCGCTACGGCTCCTGACTGGGAAGCCCGTTTTAGCCGTATTCGCCCGAACCGCCCCGATCACGATACCCCGGAACCTGTCCAGATCCTGGTGATCGATCAGATGAATCTTGATGATGAGGACAATAAAAAGATAAAGGCCCAGATTCAGGAAGCGGAATGTGTAGCCCGGACAATACAGGATTTGATTGAAAGCGCTGTTCCGGTGTATGACGCACATGGAATACCCCACCCCTGCCGTGCGGACGACTGCGCAATCCTGTTCCGCAGCACAACCAACCAGATGCTGTTTGAACACAGCCTGCGTGCAGCAGGTATTCCATACCAGACAGAAAATGCCCGGGGACTTTTCAGCGATGCCCCCGTAAACGATCTTGCAGCCCTTATGCGTACCATCGCCAATCCGGCAGACCTGAAAGCCTGGGCAATTGTGCTTCAGTCGCCTTTTGCAGGCTTGAGCGGAACCGGATTTGCTTCAGCCCTGTCGGCGCTGAAAACGATCGGAGGATCACAACGGGCCGAACCAGCTGCCGTATCCGCAGCAGTAGACGCGCTGTTGACCGGTGAGGACAGCGAACGATGGAAAGGCCTGATGGATCTGTTCAGCGAGGCAGTGCGATGGGCTGACCGGATTCCCATAAGTGAAATGGTTGAACGCCTGTGGTACCACCGGGGCTACCGAGTGCAGGTTCTGTCCGATCCTTCGGTTCGCCATTTAACCGCCCTTTTTGACTATTTGTTCGAGCTGGCACGTCAGGCCGACCGGGACGGTCAAACCCTGGGAGAGTTCCTGGACCGGATAGAAGCTATCCGCCGGAACGAAGAAAAGGTTGACAGTCTGGACATCCCTATCGAACGGGCAGGCGGTGTCCGGCTGATGACCATTCATAAAAGCAAGGGGCTGGAATTTCCGATAGTTTTCCTTGCAAACTGTGATACTACAGGGAAAAATACCGGCAACAGCAGTCTTGTGTACTGGTCGAACCCCTGGGGGCCGACTATCAACGCCGGTCCTGCACGGGGAGTACCATTCAAGGATGAAAACTGGTTTTACCTGCAGGGAAAAGCCGAAGAAGAATCCAAGGCCCTGGCAGAGCTTCGCCGCCTTTTATATGTTGGCATGACCCGCGCAGAATCACGGCTCTACCTTTCCGGTGTGTTCAAACTTGACGGCGGAGACGAAACCGTTGCCGGGCAGATGGCAGCCAAGGAACCGAAAATCATTAAAAGTTTCTTCAACCTTTTTTGCCCGGTACTGGGCTTGCCGGGTGCCGGCGGCGTTCAGGTGACTGCATGGGAACAGGATTCTGGCGGTCCGGCCGCACGCGGGATCGAAGGCCCTTCTGTGAAGGACATGCACACTGCTGCCCGTGCTGCCGAGGTTCAACAGAGGCTTCCCGCACCACGGCGCATCATACCTGCTACATCCCTTGCCCATGAGGCAGAACGGATTTCTTTTCAGGCAAGTCAACATGTTCAAAAGGAGCCGGAACGATTCGGCCTTTCAGCTACCGAATTCGGTTCGGCCGCACATGAGGCCATCGAAGCCCGGCTTGCCGGCCGACCTGCAGTTCTTCCTGAAACAGCGAAATCAGCCCTGGAAGAACTTGCTGACACCTTTCTGGCATCTGATCTGGGGCACTTAACCTCTGCAGCTGCATGGCTAAAAACCGAATATGCCTTTTTGACCCGATGGGAGCTTCCTTCCGGCAGCATCATTGTCAGCGGACAGATTGACCTGGTTTTCGAACATGAAGGACACATTCATGTTGTAGATTATAAAACCGATAGCGTTGAGAACCCTGACGAACACCGCCAGCAGCTGGAAGTATACCGCAAGGCAGCAGTTGACCTGTGGCACAAGCCTGTTTCTGCATGGATTTTTTATCTGCGTAGCGCCCGGGCAGTGCAGGTAACACCATGACAATCGAACACTGTTTTACATACCCGGAATCTCAAGTTTGGGTCCCGCACTGCCGATACTCAAAACTGGGAAAGAAAAACGGGGCAAAACGCAAACAGTTTTTTTACCGCAGCTCGTTTTTTTTTCCGGAAAAAGCCGGCAGAACGTGATACAATTAATACGTATTGGTAAAAGATAAGGAACACGCATGAGGGATATGCACTATTATGTAACGCAGCCGAAAATTGATGCCCATAATCATCTTAATCTGGGTATGCATTATTCCTCGTATCTGGCATGGTCAGGCGTTTCAATACCGAATTTCCCGCGAAAAATGGACGGACTGGACGAGATGCATGATGTAATCGCCAGGTATACCCGACCGCGTACCCAGGATGCAAACGATGTCATTTCACTGGTAAACATGTCAGTGAAAGATGCCATCGCAGACGGCGTAACCGTCCTGGAAGGCTCGATAGATATCGGTTTTGTATATCACTTTCAAAAAGATCTTGATGCCTTTATGAAGGCTGTTGCAGATATTGTCAGCTCCTGTCGGGACAAAATTGATATGCGTCCGGAACTGGGGATCGGCAAGACATTTGACAAGGAAAAAGTAAAGCAATGGGCACCGCCGCTGCTTGAAAGCGGTATTTTTACCAGTCTTGACCTGTACGGCCCGGAAATAGAAGACGGAATAGAGGAATTCAAGCCCTATTTTGAAATAGCGGAGCGGCGAGGTCTGAAAAAAAGAGCGCATGTAGGCGAATTTTCCGATGCCCGTTCAGTACGCAGATTTGTGGAATTCTTTGATCTCCATGAAGTTCAGCACGGTATTGGATCCGCACAGGATGACAGTGTGCTTCAGTTTTTAGCCGACCGCAAGGTGCGTTGCAACGTATGTCCGCAAAGCAACGTAATGCTGGGTGCTGTGAAAAGCCTGAAAAAACATCCTATCAAGAAAATGATGGATGCCGGTGTTCCCGTAACCGTCGGTACAGATGATCTGCTGTTCTTCGGGCAAACCTGCAGCCAGCAGATCTATAATCTTGTCAAAGAAAAGGTCATTACCGAGGCCGACGCGGACACCCTGCTCAAAACCGGCATTTAAGAGAGCCCCTGCCAGGCTGATGGCAAGCATCGAGTTTGTCAGCAGCCTGTTAACACCTTTTTTGCTCCCCGACCAAAGAAACGCACTTCAATCGCCTTTATTGGAAAGATACACCATTAAAAGCATGATATCCGACTGACGGAGACCGGAAATTCGCGAAACCTGTCCCAATGTCTCAGGCCGTATCTCCTTCAACTTGGCGCGGCTTTCTATTGAAAGACCGGGTACCGCATCATAATCAAAATCTGCCGGAACGGCCTCGTTTTCCATTTTCTTTAGACGGTCTACCTTACGGTCCTGGGAATCAATGTAATGCTCATATCTGATGTCCAGCTCGGCCGCTATGCGTATTTCTGCTCCGAAAGAACAAAAATCCGCGTCCAGATCCAGAATGTCTTCAAGCGGAACCAGCGGATCGCGCAAAGCCTCGGCACAGCTTTTTCCGACATGTTTTACCAGCGATGGATAACGGGCCGCATCATCATGGCGAATGCGTCGTTCCTGCCAGGCGGTACGCAGGGCAGCACGGGAGTCAAGGCGGGAGCGAAGGCGCTCCATGGAACCCGGGCGAGCCAGACCAATGCGGTCTGCAAGAGGGGTCAGACGCTCGTCGGCCGTATCATGACGCAACCTGAGCCGGTACTCGGCCCGGGCCGTAAACATGCGATAGGGCTCTTTTGTTCCCAGGGTAACCAAATCGTCTATAAGTACGCCGATATAGGCTTCGCTTCGGCCAAGAACAAAGGGTTCCCATGCAGAATGAGTGGCCGCGGCTCTGGCCGAAAGGGCTGCGTTGATTCCGGCGATCAAACCCTGACCGCCGGCTTCCTCATAGCCTGAAGTTCCGTTTATCTGACCGGCCGTAAAAAGGCCTTTTATGCGTCTTGTTTCAAGCGCACGGGTTAGCTGTGTAGGATCAAGGTAATCATATTCAACCGCATAAGAGGGTCTGGTAACAACTGCCGCCTCAAGTCCGGGTATAGTACGCATAAAACTGTCCTGTACTTCTTCCGGCAAGGAAGAAGACAGGCCGTTGATATAAAATTCGTCGGTATCAAGGCCTTCAGGCTCAAGAAATAGCTGATGACGCTCCCGTTCGGCAAAGCGAACAACCTTGTCCTCAATAGACGGACAATATCGGGGGCCTACACCGGTAATCTTTCCGGAATACAAGGGAGACCGGCTAATATTTTGTGCGATAAGCGAATGGGTAGCCTGATTGGTATATGTGACATAACAGGGAACCTGGGGGCGCTCAAGCTGCCTTGCCGAAAAAGAAAAACCGAGCGGCTCCGGGTCACCGTTCTGCTGTTCCATGACAGAAAAATCTATTGAAGAGCGCAGGACACGGGGCGGCGTTCCGGTTTTAAGCCTTCCCAGCGTAAATCCGATTCTTCTCAGAGCGGTACCAAGACCGACAGCAGCAGGTTCTCCAAGACGGCCGGCACTGCACTCGTATTCACCGATAAAGATCCGGCCTTCCATAAAAGTACCGGTAGTCAATACAACAGAGCGCGCACTGATTGTCCGGCCGCGGGATGTTACTACCGCACGGATACAACCCTTTTGAGCATGACCGTTTGAATCCGTACCTTCGCAGACAAGATCTACAATGGTATCCTGATACAGATGCAGATTTTTTTCACGCTCAAGGCTCCATTTTGCAAGCTGGGCATAACGCGGTTTGTCGGCCTGCGTACGGGGTGCCTGAACTGCCGGACCGCGGCTTCGATTCAGGAGCCGGTACTGTATCATGGTGGCATCTGCCAAAAGGCCCATCTGTCCACCCAGGGCATCAATCTCCCGTACAATGTTTCCCTTGGAAATACCGCCGATAGAAGGGTTACAGGAAAGCCGGGCAACAGTATCAAGAGACTGGGTGACAAGAAGGGTGCTGCACCCGAGACGTGCCGAGGCCAGCGCAGCTTCAATTCCTGCGTGTCCGGCTCCAACTACTATAACATCATAATCCGAGTATCTGAATGACATACCGCGGCAGTATACTCAAGCCCGACCCGCATTGTCCATCACAGGGTGCAGCTTTAATTATGCGGCTGCAGTTTTAATTATGCAGCCTGCTAGTCCATGCGGTATACGGCATCTGCCAAAGCGCTGGCATCGTCCTCGTCATGGGTAACATAGATAGCGGTAAAGCCGAGCTCGCGCTGATGCTTGCGCAGTTCAATGCGAAGATGGCGACGAAGCGGAGCATCCAGGGCAGAAAGAGGTTCATCAAACAAAACCAGCGACGGATTAACAGCAAGGGTGCGGGCAAGCGCAACCCGCTGTCTTTCTCCACCTGAAAGAGAATCAATACGCCTTCGGGCAAAACCTGCAAGTCCGAAGCGGTCCAGCCACACGGCTGCTATTTTCCGGCTTTCACGGCTGGAAAGTCCGGAACACCGGGGCCCATAGCCGATATTGTCCTGAACGGAAAGGTGAGGGAACAATGCATGATCCTGAAATACCATCCCGATACCGCGTCTGCCCGCAGGAAGGTTTCCGATATCCCGGCCATCAAGTTTAATAAGACCTGAATCCTGACGGTCCAGTCCGGCCAGCATACGCAACACCGTCGTTTTACCGCAGCCTGAAGGTCCCAGAATGGCAAGAGCATTTCCGGCAGCAAGGGTAAAAGAAACCTCTATGCGCTTGCCGGGCCAGATTTTTGTCAAACCGTCTACACCAAGAAAAGTGTTCATGATCACGCCTCCGAATCCTGAAGAGCGAATACCGATGCGGTCAGGGCAGCCAATACCACAGCACAGGCACAGGCTTCCGCAAAACGGTAGCTGCCAACCAGCCTGTATAACAGCAGGGGCAGGTTTTCATAACCGGGAATTGCCATTACAAGAGGCAGGGTTGCATCACCGGCACTGATTGCGAATACAAAACCAAAAGCGGTAAACACTGAGCGCTTCATCAATGGAAGATACACCCGCCATACCTGATCCATAACCGAGGGTGAAAGCAATCGCGCTGCATCCTCAATCTCGCCGGGTATCCGGCTCAGTGATGCATGAAGTACCGACCATGCAAAAGGCCAGGCAAGGGCCGCCTGGGCAAAAACCAGATACAACAAAGAGCCTGAAGGTGAAAGCACAATCCAGCCGAAACCCAGAAGTACCGGAGATACTGCCAAAGGGATACAGGCAGCCAGGGCCTCAATTTTCCCGGAACGGCGCCGCACGCGATGACTCAAAGCCCAAAATACTGCACCGCTTACCGCAAGAAGGGAAACAAAAAAAGCTGTTTGAACGGTTCGTATCACCGCAGGTATAAAGGTCGGCCGGGCCAAAAGCTGTTTCCAGGCATCAACAGAAAAGCCCGTACTGATGCGGTAGCCGCTCGGGGTTACAAAGGAACGAAGAACAACGGAAACCAGCGGTCCGATAAAAAAAATCAAAAGGAAACAGGCCAGAAAGACCGCAAGCAGAATCTCGGTCAAACCGCGCAGCCGGGGGAGATTACGCTTCCGTCGTCCCTCGCGGCGTGGCCGGACAAAATGACGGTCAGCAGCAATATACAAACCAACAAAAACTGTTGCAGTAAAAGTCTCGATTAACCCTATCCGGGATGCCAAGCGGAAATCAAACAGGTTATGGGCAGCCTGATACAGCTCCACCTCCAGGGTCGTAATACCGATACCGCCGAACAGCAGAACAATTACAAAGCTGAAAAAACAATACAGGAACACCAGCAGGGAAGAAACCGCGATCGAACCCAGCAATGCAGGCAGGGTTATTGTACAGAAAATTCTAAAGCGGCCGGCACCAAGCAGACGGGCTGCCTCTCGGGGACTTTCCGGCAGAAGCTCGGTGACTCGCGCTACTGATCGCATGATAACCGGAAAATTATAAAATCCATGTGCAAGAACAACACCCCCAAGGCTGTACAGAAACGTAAAAGGAGGTTCTTCAAGATTAAACAACCGCATTGCAGCTGTGTTGAAGTATCCCTGCCTGCCAAAAAAAAGCACAAAGGCAAGAGCAATAATAATCGGCGGCACGCACAAGGGGACAGCGGACAGGGATAACAGAATACGCCGTCCCGGAAAGACCCGGCTGCCTGCAAGCAGGCCGGCCGGCAATCCGATACACAAAGCCGCAACAGCGGAAAGCACGGCCTGAAAAACCGTAAAGCGCAAAACCTGAACAATTCTGCCGCCTTCAGCCGGCCCAAAACCGGCAAGGCCGGATTCAAACGCAGGCACAAAGGCGGCAGTCAACGGGACGGCAAAAGAAAGTATCAATACAAGCAATGCAGCTGCGGACAGCAGGCCCGCAGCCGGCAACACAATTTTCACCTTCCCAGCACCGATTGTAATTCTGCTACAGCGGGTTCAAGAGCAGATACTGATACTGAAAGCTGTTTTTCAGGCTGTGGAGCCGCATCATAACTGGCCGGCAGGGACACACCGGGAAGGACCGGATACATCCACTGCCGCAAGGGCAGAATAGACTGTACTTCTTCGCCAAGCATAAAATCTACAAATTCCCGGGCTGCGGTGCGGTTCGGCGCACCTGCCACTACCCCCAGGCCTTCAATCTGGCTGACGTGGCCTTCTGCGAAGATCAATGCCTGATACCTGTCGGTTTGATCATATTCAACATGATAGGCGGGACTGGTGGTATAGCTGATCACAAGAGGGGCTTCTCCCGATGTAAAAAGGCCGTATCCGGTATCCCAGCCCGGGGCCATGGTCAGGATGGAAGGTTTAAGACGTGTCCAGTAGTCCTTCCATGCGTCGCCATAAACAGCCATCGTCCAGGCAAGAAAGCCCAGACCGGGAGTGCTTGTGCGCGGATCCATCAGGATCAATCGTCCGGTATATTCGGATGAGGTCAGATCCTCAAGCGATTCCGGAGGACGCAGTCCCGAGGCAGTATCAAAAATCAGGGCGAAACTTCCCCAGTCGTATGGCGTTAACAACCAGTCATCAGAAAGCACGAATTGAGCCGGCACCAGAGATGAAGATTCTCCCTTCCAGCTTTCCAGAACACCTGCTGCACGGGCCTTGGGCAGCAGGTTATTATCTATACCGACCAGAACATCTGCCCGGGGTTTACGTTTTTCAAGCATAGCCCGCGACAAGACCTGGCCGG
Organism: uncultured Treponema sp.; assembly: GCA_964641135.1. Classification (GTDB taxonomy): domain Bacteria; phylum Spirochaetota; class Spirochaetia; order Treponematales; family Treponemataceae; genus Teretinema. The sequence continues at coordinate 32,408 of CAZXJV010000001.1, forward strand.
CATCCCCTACTGCTACCAGCTCGACCTTATATCCTGTTTTTTCCGAAAAAAGCCGAACAGCTTCCGGACCGATACCCCAGTCAGAGGCAAAGGAATCATAGGCATAGATAATCAGCTTGTCTTGCCTTTCGCTATCCGCAGTTCCACGTGAACAGGCAACCGAAAAAACTGCTGTTGTAATCAGCACCACCAAAGAGACACATAATTTGAATGAATTGAAAGAAATTCGATCGGTTCTTTTCATCATTCCCTCCGCCGGCATTACCCGGATCAGGTATGAACATCCGTGCGGATGTCCTTGAGGGTATAATCTCAGCCGGGGGTTCACCTGTCAGAATGTGAAACCGCCCGGGGTCCGGTTCGCCGCGCGCTGGAAAACCGTTCCCGAAGGACAGCGTATCAGGCCGGTTAACTCGGCCCGATGCGTAACCCTGTCCCCGCACCCCTTGCATGGGGCATACTACCGAAGTCCGATAAAAATTGCAAGTTCCTGATCTGAACAGTATACTCACTATGTGCGAGTACATCCTGTGTTTGACAGCCCGGGGTAATCATGGAGGTACAAAGATGAAAACAAAGCCTGTGATTCTTTTTTTTCTGTTGGTACTGGCAGCAGGTCTGCCACACAATCTGGCCGCCGGGCAAAATACCGTATCGTTCGTAATAGCCCCCCCGCCGGTAGGGTATCCCGAATTCCAAAAAGGTACTTCTGTCATGCAGATTGGTCTTACAGGCCTGTATCTGGGCATTGATGTACTGGGAACAAAACTGGATATGTTGGGCGGCGGAGGATTTTTGTTATGGCAATACAGTCTGACCGATTCTCTGGCACTGAATGCAGCAGGCGGTTTCAGCCTGGCAGGTGCATCAAAGTATGAAATGGCGATGTTCTCTGTTCCCATGGGAGCTTCGGTTGTTTTAAAAGTCATTGACCTTGGACCTGCTTCGCTGATGGCCTTCGGAGGAGGCGGTGTAAATTTAGACATGACCTATATGACGATTCCAACTCCTCAGCTGGTTGGTTTTACTGTAACCACTGACTATCCTTCGTATGAAACAAAGATTGTTCAGGGCAGCTTACAGGGCGGGCTGCAAGTAAATATTACCGGAGGTCCATTCATTATCTCTCCCTTCGGTTTTATAAGCTGGAACGGTGGCTCCTTCGAGTTAACAGCACAAAGCGCAATGTCTTTTGAGTATCCAAAGATATCAGGAAGTCTTGACGGAATAACAGCTACCATTTTCGGGATTGATATCCTTCATACACCCAGTAAAATTGCCCTGAGCTCAATGATCAGAAAAAAACGGGACTACACACTGCTTACGGTCTCAACGAAAATCTCTCTCTAGTGGACCTTTACAATAAAGGGACATAAAAAAACCGCAGGAAGTTCCTGCGGTTTTCTGTTGATTAGCCGGGCAAAACTCCAGGTCAGCAGTGGCTGACCTCCGAGTATGCCCTAGCGGGCATACTCGACTATGCGGGTTTCGCGGATAAGGGTTACCTTGATGCGGCCGGGATAACGCAGATCGGTTTCGATCTTTTTGGCTATCTCGCGACCCAGATCCTTTACATCATGATCCGGAATCTTTTCATTGCTGACAAGAACCCGAAGCTCGCGGCCAGCCTGAATTGCATAGGCCTTTTCAACGCCCTCAAAACTTTCGGCAATGGCCTCAAGGTTTTCCAGACGTTTGACATAATTGTCTACGGTTTCACGGCGGGCACCGGGGCGGGCCGCAGAAATCGCATCGGCTATCTGCACCAGCACCGATTCAATACAATTCGGCTCAATATCATTGTGATGCGAACCTATCGCATTGATCACCCGTGCATCTTCATTCATCTTGCGGGCAAGATCCATACCGACTTCGGCATGGTTCTGATCAGAATCGCTTTCTGCACCCTTACCAATGTCATGCAGCAAGGCTGAACGTTTTGCCAGGTCACGGTTCGCACCGATTTCTGCCGCCAGCATACCGGCGATTAAGGCAACCTCTTTTGAATGGTACAGTACGTTCTGACCATAACTTGTCCTGAAGTACAGCCGTCCGAGAGCTCGCACTCCTTCCTGGCTCATATTATGAATACCGAGATCAAAGAGAACCTTTTCACCCTCTTCATAGATCTTCTGGGTAATCTCGCGGGTTACCTTCTGAACTACTTCTTCAATACGGGCTGGATGAATCCGTCCGTCAAGAATCAGACGTTCAAGAGACAGTTTTGCGATTTCCTTGCGAACCGGATCAAAACAGGAAATAACCACTGCTTCCGGGGTGTCATCAATGATAACATCAACACCGGTCAGGGTTTCCAGAGTACGGATATTTCGTCCCTCACGGCCGATTATTCGACCCTTCATCTCATCGCTGGGCAGACTGACCGTTGCAACCGTAATGTCACCGGTAGTCTCGGTCGCAATGCGCTGAATCGTGGTTACAAGAATATCGCGGGCCTTTTTCTCGGACGACAGCTGTGCTTCCTGCTCAATCTTGTTGATCAAGCCCTGAGCATCATGCCGTGCCTCGCTTTCAAGATCTTTGATAATCAGGTCTTTTGCCTCATCGGCCGTCAACCCGGAAATTCGTTCCAGTTCCTGGCGATACCGCTCTTCTTCACCCTGCAGAATTCGTTCACGTTCCTGAATCGTCTGTTCACGTTGAACAAACGCCTCATCCTGCTTATCCATCGTCTCATTACGCTTGTCCAGAGTTTCCTCTTTAAGCATAAGACGCCGTTCATAACGCTGCAGCTCACTGCGGCGTTCACGGTTCTCCCGTTCCTGCTGGTTTCGTTCTCGAATTAGCTGTTCTTTGGCCTCAAGAAGAATTTCTTTCTTTTGAGCTTCTGCCTCTCTAATCGCATCTTGTTTTACACGTTCGGCTCTCTGTTCAGATGCAGATAGTTGAAATCTGGCATACAGCCAGCGAATAATCCATCCAAGAAACAAACCGGCAACAGGGAGGGCAACATACAGTGCAATCATATGTATGGTCCATCCTTTTTGGTTGTCGTCACTTCTCAGAATATCGGTAAAGTCTATTACTTGTCAAGGAAAACTTTTCGCAGAAAAGAGATAGGAATGCGAAGCAGCCTTCTACATCCGGAATTTCTCGCCCAGATACACCTGTCTGGCTATTTCCGAGTTCAAAATCTGTTCCTGGGAGCCCTGTTCAACAATCTGACCCTTATTGATAATACAGGCTCTATCGGTTATTTCCAGGGTATCTCGCACATTATGATCGGTTATCAGTATACCGATACCCTGAGTGGCCAGATGTCGGATAATTTCCTTGATATCATGCACCGCTATAGGATCTATCCCGGCGAAGGGCTCATCCAGCAGCAAAAAGCGGGGTTCAATCGCCAGCGAACGCGCAATTTCTGTCCTTCGCCGTTCACCGCCGGAAAGGGTGTACGCCGGCTGCTTGCGGTTTGCCGAAATCCCGAATTCGTCAATCAATGAATCCAGCTTATACCTGCGTTCATCCTTGCTCAGGTCCTTCCGGGTTTCAAGAATGGCAAGAATATTCTGTTCAACAGTCAGCTTGCGAAACACACTGGGTTCCTGGGGCAGATAGGACAGCCCGGATCTGGCCCTGCGATACATCGGCAGGCGGGTTACACATAAATTATCTATATAAATATTACCGGAATCCGGCCGGTAAAAACCGACAACCATATAAAAGGATGTCGTTTTACCGGCCCCGTTCGGACCCAGCAGTCCAACAACCTCACCCGACTCCAGCGAAAACGATACATCGCGAACTGCATGTTTTTTCCGGAAGTATTTATTGAGTCCTTCTACACGAAGGGTTGTAACATTCATTCCTGTCCCCCTTCGGATAGCCCCGGATCGTCGGTTTCCGGCGGCACGCCGGATGGGGCATCGGCCTGCACAGCAGCATCCACCGGCTGTTCTACCCGGTTTTCCCCCGGTGCCGTCGGGCTGCCAGGCTGTGCAGCAGGTGCCGCAGCGTCCTTGAGAGCACCGCGTACAGCTCCATCCAGCGTAATATTTTCGGTTTCAAGGTTGACAGTAATACGTAACGCACGGAACTCGTCATCGGACCGCTTCACAACCGGCGCACCGCTTAACTCCAGCAATGACGACTCCCGGCGGTACAGGGCAAATGCAGAATTACAGGTAATATTCTTGCGAACCAGATTGACAGCCACCTGCATGATTGCAATCTCCGAGCGCTGATTATACTGAATCAGGCCGGCTCGGGCCTCAACATCATTACGTGTATCCTGTAAAAGCGCATTGCCCTCAAATACTGCAACCTCAAGTTCCCGATCGTACCGCAGGGAATCCGCCGAAAACGAAAACCCTTTTTCGGAATCTGAGCCTGTTACCAGGCCTGTTGCATGCACAAACCGGAAATCCTTACCCGAAAGTTCAATCCGTGCTCCCTTTATTTCAAGAGAGCCAACCATTACACGGGCATTACCTTCCAGGACGGTCCGTTCATTCTGCTTTGAACCGGTACCATGCATCCGGTCTGCCGAAAACTGTATCCGTCCCGGCTCGGCGTTCAGGGACAGCACGCAAAAACCAGTCAGTATAAAAAAGGCGGGTATTCTATTCATTGCTGCCGCCTGTTGATCCGCTTACTATCACACCGGAAACCATTGTCTCAAAAACATACTCCTGGGCAAGTGTATCTGCGCGGAACCCGCGGCCCTTAAGGGTCGTACCGTCGCCCTTGACCAGAACCACCTCATCTTCAAGGGGTCCCTGAAGCTGGTTCGAGGGTTTTGACCAGCGAAGGGCTTCAGAATGAACGCTGATATCATCATCCGCAACGTAAAAGTAGGTGCCGTTACCCAGCATATAAATGGAAGTCCTGTCATCAAGCATCAGAATACCCGCCGAACCGGCCGCATCTACCTCATGCAGTATCGAATAGCTCGTAAATCCGACCGTTTCAGCTGCCCACACACGATCCCGGTCATACAGCTCAAGCAATGCGGCTGTAACCTGTACCGAAAGCCGCGAATTCTCGTACCTGTCAACCGAAACGTCCATGAAAACCATATCAGGCGGCTGGGAGGTCCCTGCATCCAAAGCAGTATAATTGAAAGAGCAGGCAGCACTAATCGCCGGAAATAAAAGAACCGCAATGGTCCGCAGGCATTTCATAGCATTACTATATCCGTTCCCGGCCTTTTCGTCAAAACTATTTCAAGCATCATTGACAGTGGTGTGAAGGGGTTTTACACTTTGATAGAGCTTCGCAGTTTTCCCTGACACCTTATATAAGGATTCAAGATGGCAGATTTTTTGAGCGACGCGGACTTTGACCAGTTCCGCAAACTGATCTACGACGAAAGCGGTATCACTTTTTCCTCAACCAACCGTGCCATCCTTGAAAGCAGGCTGAAGGAACGTCTCCGGGAAAAGTCAATCCAGCATGTCCAGGAATATTATCACATACTGATTCGCGACAAAGAAGAACTGAAATTGATGCTGGATTCGGTTACAACAAACCTTACCCGTTTCTTCCGCAATCAACCGCATTTTGACGCCCTGATAAATTATGTACTGCCGGCCGTGCTTGAACTCAAAAAGGGCAAGGCAGATCCCAAGATACGCGTCTGGAGTGCCGGGTGCTCAACCGGTGAAGAACCCTATACACTTGCAATGATACTGAAAGACAAACTCCCGGCCGGATACCCTGCGGAGATAATTGCTTCCGATATCTCCCTTAAATCGCTGATGGTTGGAAAGGCCGGTTTCTACCCTGAAGCCCGCATTGTCGGTATACCGGAAAACTACCTGCAGCGCTTTTTCGATCATAAAAATAACGGATATCAAATTAAAGATGAACTCATGAAGATGATTCGATTTGACTATCACAACCTCAAGAACGACTCGGGACTTCGCTCCATAGATATCCTTTTTTGCCGAAACGTACTCATTTATTTCGATGAGGCGGCCCAAAAGGCTGTTATTGACCGTTTCTGGGAGTCAATGTCCCCCAAATCCTATCTTTTTATCGGACACTCCGAATCCTTGTTCGGAATGAAAACCGGTTTTGAATTCCTTAAAACAGACTGGGCCTGTCTGTACCAGAAAAATACATAAACAGGATGTACTGATGGACGCAGTTTCTGTTCTGATTGTCGATGACTCCGCCCTTATGCGAAGTCTTATAGGAAAAATAGTTGAAGCCACTCCCGGGCTGCGCATAGCAGAAAAGGCAATGAACGGTCGTTTTGCCCTTCAGAAAATTGCTGCAGCAAACCCGGATATTATAGTACTTGATATAGAAATGCCCGAGATGAACGGGCTGGATTTCCTTCGAGAACGCAAAAAACTGGGAATTGATATCCCTGTAATCATTCTTTCCAGCATCGCGAAAGAGGGTGCCAGAGTCACAATGGAATGCCTGGAACTCGGTGCCAGCGATTTTATAACCAAACCGTCCGGTTCAGAATCTGCAAACATAAGCACTGTTGCAAAACAGCTGTCCGAACTGCTGCTGGGCTACGGCTCCCAGTATCAGATACGTAAAATTGCAGGAACCGCGAAAAAACTGCCTCTTGAACAACTGCGAGCCTATGAATCAAGAATCACCGGACAGGAACCGCGGCAAAGCGAACCGGTTGTCAGCATCAGACCCGAGCATCTGGCCGTTCCCGAGCGCACTCTATCCCGTCCTGCAGGCAAGCCGGTAAAACCTGTCCCTGTCCGCTCTCCTGGCCCCATTGAACTGATCGCAATCGGTATCTCTACCGGAGGCCCGAATGCCCTGCGGGAAGTCTTTGCCTCCCTTGCTCCTGATCTTCCCCAGCCCATCGTCGTCGTTCAGCATATGCCGGCCGGCTTTACGGAAGAATTTGCAAACAGTCTTAACCGAATCTGTCCTCTGGAAGTAAAAGAAGCCTGTGACGGAGATCTGATCAAACCCGGCCGCATTCTCATCGCACCCGGCGATCGTCACCTGGAGGTGGAACGGCGCTCCCTGGCCACAGTTGCCCGTGTCAGCGAAGGTCCTGCCCGCAACGGACACCGTCCCTCTGCAGATGTACTGTTTGCCTCGGTAGCCCGCGAATTTCAGAACCACGCACTCGGTATCATAATGACCGGGATGGGCAAAGACGGAGCAGCCGAGCTTGCTCATCTGTACTCGGAGGGCTCGCGAACCATCGGTCAGGACGAGGAAACTTCTATTGTGTATGGAATGCCGCGTGTAGCCTGGGAGATGGGCGGGGTTATGGAGCAGATACCCCTGTCCAGGATGGCGGAAATCATCAACCGGTATGGACGGGAATACAGGTGACCTCCAGATACACAACAGCTACACGTCAGTCTTCACTGTCCTGATCAAATGAAGGAGGAAGGTCCAGTCCGTCAGGATGCCAGGGTCCTTCAATATATGGAAGCGCAGGTTTTCGGGTAATCCGTCTGATTATTACGGCAACCGTCGTACAGGCAAGAAGCACCAGACCTCCGAGCACCCGCACTCCTTCACCTGCTTCGGGCCATCGAGCAGAAACCAAAGCATATCCGGCAGCCATTCCCGCTACCGGAAGACCGATCGCAAACAACCCCTGACCAAGCTGATTCACAGATCTTGCCCGTACCCGCACAAGAGCCCCCACACCCAGATCGCTGTGGTCGCCCCTGTCAACCTGAAATACACTTCCGTTATTTTTACACTCAGAATTGCTGCACCCGATGCACATTTCTATATCCACCGGCACAACATCGGCCACCGAACCGTTAATTGAAATAATTCTGCCCATTTCCTGCATCAGACACCCTCCTCTGCGGCCATTTTAACCAGTTCCTGCTCGGGAATTGTTCCGTTCCGGCTGAACGGGTTGATCGAAACACACCGCCCTTTTGAATCCAGGTCCAAAAATACACCCTGAAGCACCGGTGAAGCCCAGCACTCGCGCGACCATTCCGGTACACCGGTCAGATATTCATTTATCCGCGGCTCGGAGGCTGTACCGCCCACAGAATCACGACTGCCAGTACGTCCTGCATCGGTTATTACTCCTGTTCCTCCGCTCAGAATACCGGCATCTGCAGTTTGAACCCTGCCATGCGAACCGATAACCGCCGAAACCTTTGTATCTGCGTGAAAAGCCAGGGCCAGTTTTTCTGCCGTTGCGGCTGCATGATAGTCTACCAGTATGAACGGGGTTTCAGTACGCAGACGGGAAGAAAGAACATCAAGGGCGGTAAACGGATTATCGCTGTGTACGCGGGAAAAATGCACCCGGCCCAACAGCGATAGTACAGCCACATTTCCCTTCGCAGTTTGAACCATTCGCCACCCCCTGCCGGGGCTTTCAGCCGGATAATTAGCAGGACGTATAACCCTGGGCAGGGAAGAAAGCCCGTCCACAAGGTCTTTCTTGTAATACAGACAGTCCCCTCCGGTAAGTACATCTATACCCAGTTTGAGAAGATAGCCGGCATGCTGCCGTCCCAATCCATGACCAGCTGTCGCTCCGTCGGCATTGGCAACGATCACATCAGGAGAAAACTCTTTTTTAAGTGACGGCAAAAGGCTTTTAACACACCAGATGCCGGACTTGCCGACAATTTCGGCGATATACACTATTCTCATTTACAGGTGCCCCTGACCCCTTAGCCCCGGTACCACGACTCTACGCGTTCCAGCATTCCTGCACAGGTATCTCTGGCTGTTGTATTTCCCAGTTCATCATAGGTGTCGCGAAGATTATACAGGGCATCTGCAAAATCGGGAATCAGTGTGACCGCCTTTTCGAAGGAGGTAACAGCTTCCTTGTACCGTTTTTGGCTGAACTGTAAAACACCGTAATTATTCCATACCCGGCCGTTATACGGCTCAAGCTCCAGAGCCATCAAATATGCACGTTCAGCGTAGCTGTCTTCACCCAATTCATGCTGAACAACGGCAAGGGTATCAATAATATCTACATCATGAGGATTACCGGCCCCGGCCCGTAAAAGGGCGGACTTTGCTCCCGGAAGATCTCCGGTAGCCCGATAGCTGAGGGCAAGATTAAACCATAAACAAGGACTTCCTTGATCAAGCAACAACGCCCGCTTTAAACAGGCTATCGCTTCTGTGTGCTGACCGGATGCCGCAAGCACTGCGGCGCAGTCGTTCAAGTTCTCGGCTGATTCACGCATGACTGACCTCCTTGAATACACGGTTTTACTCTTTTTCTGCGATCCCTCTCTCCTGTTCTTCCATCTCACGCAGACGGTCGCGAATACGGGCCGCCCGTTCAAAATCTTCGGCGGAAACCGCCTTATTCAGTTCACTCATAAGATAGTGTTCTACAGTTAATGGTCCTGTCTGCGGTACAGAATCAGCACTGACAGCCTGGCTTCCGAGAGCTGAAACCGGCAAACCCGTCTGCCTGAGGACTGCCTCGCTGACCAATACCGGGCATCCGGTGCGGGCGGAAAGACACAGTATATCCTGCGGTCTTGCTTCAACGCGATGTTCCCTGCCCTGCTGAAGAATCACCAGCCGTGTTTGATAGGAATCATTTTTGATTCCAAATATCTCCACATGGGACAATTTGCCGCCTAGCGCATCAATGGATGCCAGCACAAGATCATGAACCAGAGGCCTTGGAACAAGCACGTGACTTAACTCCACCATGACAGCATGCGCCTCTGCATCACTCAGATACACCGGAACCACCCTGTCGGAATGTTCTGGGCGGATATATACCGCATTTCCGGGTCGGGCTTTGGTAATGGTCCAAATCTGTGCAGGCAAAAAACGCGCTGTCTTCATGTACATTAAAGGTATTACATGAAGGGGCAGAAAACAAGAAAGAGCCGTGTTTTTTTACAGTTGCATACCGGCCAAAAGGGTTTCAAACAGACCGATCATCAGAGCCGCAGCAGGTTCTTCAGGGTAGCGGCCGCGCAAAGTGAGACAGGCCCGCTCAATAAGCTGATTCCCATGCAACCGTGCACTCTCAACAGAGCCGGAATCCAGCAGCCGGTCAATCAATACAGGAATCACATCAGATGTAATACCCTCTTCGCGGGCACGGGCAAACCCCTCGGCAAAAAAAGATGCATCGGAAGGATGTTTTTCCAGATGCATGATAAGCGGAAGACTTTTTTTACCTTCTACAATATCATCGCCTCGTTGTTTCCCCGGATTTCCGCTTGCAAGATTCAACACATCGTCAACAATCTGAAAACCAACCCCGATTTTCGCGGCAAGTTCGCCCATATCGGCAGCCTGCCCCGGATCAGCTCCTCCTGCCAACATCCCGGATTCTGCTGCCAATCGTGCAAGAGTCCCTGTTTTCAGGGTAACCATTGCCTCATACTCGGAACGAACCGGGACAAGAGAAGGATCACGATGCCAGCGAATATCCATGGCTTGACTAAGATGGAGGCGGCGCAATTCACGACTGGTCAGCTGATACAGCGCCAGTTTGAGGGAATCTGAACACGGGAAGGAATCTATTACCGAAAAAGACTGAAAATACAGCCAGGCTGCCCCATTTATCGCAGTATCTTCTCCATATTTAATATGGATAGCGGGTTCTCCACGGCGCTGAACAGCCCCGTCTTCTATATCATCATGGATAAGACTTGCTGTATGCGTTAATTCCACTATCGGGGTCAAGGCATAGGCCCTGTCCGAACCTCCGGCTAATTCACAGGCCAGGACCATTACCAGCGGCCGCCAACGCTTGCCGCCCCGGGCAACCAGATCACGGGCCGGATCAAGAAGCGGTGTTACGTGAACCATGCGTACTGCCTGTGGCAGTGCTCCAAAAGAGGTTTCAAACCAGTCAGCCGATGCACCGGAAGGCAGGATCCCCTGCAGTACAGATTCAATCTTCTCAAGACGACGCGAATACTCTATATTCATACCGGTATTGTATCCGATAACCCATTTCTTGCAAGAGGAAACCATGGCCAATAACAGCTATAAAAAACCCGATTTTTGGAGCCAAAAAGCCTTTTCAGAGGGCTATCCAGCCAGATCTGTCTATAAACTGCAGGAAATGGACAAAAAATTCGGTTTGATTCGCCCGGGTTTGCGAATTCTCGACCTTGGCGCAGCTCCGGGAAGCTGGACTACCTATCTTTTACGTACGCTTGGAGATAACGGAATGGTTACCGCTGTGGATCTGTCACCGCTTGATACATCCGTTATCGCACCGAATCTGGCCTTTTATCAGGGAGATCTATACGCCCCTGCAGTCCGTGATGCAGTCGGTGCGCGAGGCCCATTTGACCTTGTAGTATGCGATGCCGCACCGGCAACAACGGGAAACCGGACCCTTGATACCACCCGTTCCGAAGCCCTGGCAGAACTGGCACTTTTTTATGCCGAAGAATTTCTGAATCAACAGGGGAACTTTGTTGTAAAAATCTTTCAGGGCGGCGGTGAACAGGCGTTGCTTAAACGCATGCGCACACTCTTTAAAACCGCCAGGGGTTTCAAACCGGAAGCCTGTCGTACATCCAGTTTTGAAACCTATCTTGTCGGTCTGGAATACAAAAAAAACACAAAAAAATGAAGCTGTGTTCTTTTAATAAATATGCCGATACTATGTCAGAAATTCTTTTTTTTGTGATATAATTGGAGAATTATGACCGCTTTCCGTTCTGCAGCCCTGTGCTGTTTGATTTTTATTCTTATATCATGTCAGGCCTCACAGAACCAGGCTGCCGCAGTGACGGTCGGGGAACAGTCAGAGTATGACGGAATGGGCGGTTTTGACTCCGCCTTACCCACCGAGAGGCCGGACAATCCGCAGGCGGAACTTGCTGTTCCTGAACTTTTCTACACTGTTTACACCGTTCGCAAGGGTGATATGGTCGGAAAAATTGCCGAAGCGCATGGGGTCTCCCAGGATGCCATCATCAGCCTGAACAAGTTGCGCAACACACGGGCCCTGCAGATAGGAGAGTTGCTGAAAATTCCAAGCATCAACGGCATCAGCTACACCGCACGAGCCAATGACACCCCGGATGCAATCGCAGACAAGTACCGGATTTCTCTTGAAAAACTGGCATTGATAAATAATCTGAACGACAACAAACTGGACGCCGGTACAGTATTATTCCTGCCCGATGCCAAACTTGACTGGGTTACTCTCCAGGAAATAAACGGCGATCTGTTTCGCAGACCGCTGCGCGGTAATTATTACATATCTTCACGCTATGGGTTCCGGGATAACCCCTTCAGCGGGAAACGAACCTTTCACAATGGTATTGATATGGCCACTGCCCCGGGGACAGCGATATTTGCAGCCCTTGATGGAACTGTTACAGCCACAGGATATGATGTCGTGTATGGAAATTACGTAATTATTTCCCACCATTCCGGCTATCAATCCATGTATGCCCATCTCAATTCAATCCTGATATCGCAAAAACGTTCCGTAACGACAAATACAAAAATCGGAACCGTAGGCAATACCGGACAAAGCACCGGCCCTCATCTGCACTTTACCGTCTACAAAAACCGCGCAACAATCAATCCGGCAAACCTGTGGAACTGATCCCGGAAGCTATACAGTACGGTGCAGACCGAATTTCTTTATAAAAAAATCGATATTGGTGCCAACAAATAATCCGCAATATGCCGTAACAGCCAGACCGCACAAGAGATACAGGGCTACAGCATAGGACTGTCCCAAAGAATCGCGTGACCAGATACTGACAGAGCTGAGAGGCACAAACATAAATCCCGCGATCAGCGCACACCCGGCAATAACCCATTTTTTCATGGAAACAGCATATTCACGCGGATAGGTCCGCGGATAGGCAAGACCGCTTGCAATAATCTTTTTCATGGACAAATCTATCATTTCATCGGGTATGGAATTGCCCGAACGCAGTGGATCGGCCATCAAGGACTCAGCCCGGGTTAAATGACGTATGGTTGTCCGGCAGGAACGGCAGACCAGCAGATGAAGGGTAACAGGCAGCGGAACACGCTGATGCTTGTCTAACTCCATATAACGGTTTATTGTGCGTTCGCACCTCATACTACCCTCCAGATTTCGACGTCCGGTATTATACCGGTTCGACTCGCTCACTCTCCAGCCGCTCACGAAGAACCTTTTTTGCCCTGAAGACGTGCGATTTAATGGTGTTTACCGGCAAACCGGTAACCTCGGATATTTCGGCATGAGCCATATCATAAAAAAAATACAGATCGACACAAATACGATACCGTTCCGGAAGCTCGGCAAGCGCATCGCGAATCACCTCAAGAGTCATGCTCCGCAAGTGTTTTTCCTCCGGACCGGCACTGGTATCCGGCAGATCAAAATCCTCCGCGAGACATGCATATTCCCTGCGACGTTTTACGGAATTTACTGCGGTATTATACGCAATCCGCATCAGCCAGGTAGAAAAGCGTGCATCCCCGCGAAAAGACGATAATGAAACATAAACCTTGACCAGTACATCCTGAACAAAATCTTCTGCATCATCGGTATTACGGAAGAAACCGTACCCAAGAGCCATAAGACGTCGCTTGTACCGTCCGGCCAATACCGCAAACGACCCGGAGTTCCCCGAAAGAATCTCTTTTATGAGCAATGCATCGTCTGGAAGTGGTTTTTCCATACCGGGTAAGTTAGCGCTGGATTCCCTCAATCCGGGCGGTGGGTCCTGGCGGCCACAAAATAAAACCCCAAAAGGCTGCCACCCAATGCTAAAGGAATCAGACCACCCAAGAGGGCATAACCGACACCTTCAATAAAGAAGAACAAGAGTGAAAGGACTGTTCCTACTCCGGAGAGCAGAAATCCTGCCATCAGACTGAACAGCACCATATCAAAGTGCGGCGGCCGATAGATTCCGGCTGAAATCTGCCGGACAATCTGGCGGTGTCTCCATAAAAGATAAAAGAACACAACAACACCGCCCATTACAATACCCAGCGCCGGGATTAAGGAAACAACAACCTGAGCTGCCGGTGTTGCCTGGGAAGCTATCCAATTCATCTACAGGACCTCCTTTTTACAGTAGTTTGACACCGCGAAAGCGTTGATAGTTGCACAGAACCATAATGCACCTCAGCGTATTATGACAAAATCTTCAAAATATAGGGCAGAAACACGGCCCATGCTGTACACACTGTTCAGTTCCTCAAGCAGGGCGTTTTTTACCGCATCATCACCCAGCCGGTCCAGCTCCTGAACAGTACGTCCGGCAAACCAGGCAGCAATAAGCTGCCGCGTAGCTGCAGTTTTGGAAACCAGTTCCTCCCTGAAAGGCAGATCATCGACCGGATACGCCAAAACAGGACGAATAATTACTGTTACAGGAGGCTCATCAGCTGTAATCGGACGCAACTGGCCCAAGTCGGTAAAGAACGCAGTATCCTGCCGGATCGCAGGAACAGCTGAAGCGCCCATATCAGCTGCGTCAAGCCAGGATCCCGGTCTCGCCCGGCCCGAAGCGAAAGCCCACAGGGTTCCAAATACAATAGCCAGCAGTATCAAAGAGGCTACCGCTGCAAGGAACGCTACAGCAAGGCGGCCGGAACTGCGTTCATTTCGTCGCGACTTCATCTGTTATAAACTCCTTCAATTCTGCTGCCAGCCGGCCCGAAGAACGGACCTGAAGCAGAACAGCGGTATCTTCATACTGTACCGTTATAACGGACCCGGAGCGATAGGCAAGAGCTACCAGGTCATGACGGTCTGCCGGCAGGCGGTACCAGGCAGGAGTACCGGAAAAAAGCGAATCCATTCTCTCGACACAGACCTGCAATCCATCCTGTGTTTTTGCGCTTACAAAAACAGCCTCGGGATACAGGGTTTCCAGACGAGCCCGTGTAAACTGGTCCAAAAGATCGCTTTTGTTCAGAACGAGCAGGGATGGGCGGTCTGCCGCACCTATTTCCGCAAGAACAGTCCTTGTAGCCGCAAGCTGTTCAACCACAGCCCGGTCAGAAGCATCCTGCAGTATCAGTACGGCATCTGCAAAAACAGCCTCTTCCAGTGTTGCATGAAAAGCCTCTACAAGATCATGCGGCAGGTTGCGTACAAAACCGACAGTATCGGTCAAGAGTATGGTCCGGCCTGAAAGCAGCGAAAACCGCCGGGTAGTCGGATCAAGGGTTGCAAAAAGCTTGTCTTCTGCGAGAACCCCCGCACCGGTTAGCGCATTCAATAAACTTGATTTTCCGGCATTTGTATAACCGACAATGGCACAGGTTGGTACCGGAACCTTCTCTCGCCGTTTGCGCCGGTTTGCCCGTTCACGCTTGACCGCCTTCAATTCCGAACGAATAGTCGCGATACGCGCGGTTATTGAACGGCGGTCCAGCTCAAGCTGCGTTTCACCCGCACCCTTCGTTCCATACCGCCCGCCCCGCTGACGGGACAAAGCCTCATAGGTGTGCGCAAGTCGGGGCAATGCGTATTCCAGACGGGCCAGTTCAACCTGCAAAACTGCTTCCCTGGTCATTGCGCGCTGTGCAAAAATCCTGATGATTACTTCCTGCCGGTCAAGACAGGTAAGTCCGCTCAGAGATTCCCAGTTGCGCTGCTGGGTCGGGGTTATCTCAAAGTCAAAGAGTATCTGACCCGACCCCGATTCCACAGCCCGGTCTACTATTTCTGCGGCCTTACCGGTGCCCATTCCAAAACGGGGAGCCGGTTCATCACGCTTTAAAACAAGTTCACCGGCAACAGCATATCCTGCAGTTGAAGCAAGGCTGCGTAATTCTGCCAACGACTGGTCCCCGGAGACAAGACCGCCGGTATTTTTTCCCACCAGAAACACTGTTTCGGGACGGGTATTTTCCTCTTCAATATCAATCATCTGTGACCACTATAGCCTATACCGCCCGTAATTGGTAGATTCCCGCATATTTTCATATACTTTAAGCAGAGGATTCCGATAATCTATCAGAAGAAGTATTTGGAGGACCTGTGCGCACCGCGCCCAAAATTGCCCTGAGTCTCATTATTACCCTACTCCTCTTTACCGGCATGGCCTTTGCGGCTTATGGCGGACTTTTTGCGCTTATAGAGACACGGTTTTATCAGCCGGCGGCAATCCGGGGTATACAGGACCAGCTGGACGATATCGGCCGTTCACTGGACACCTGGCATGACCGCAACATCGCACGATTCCAGGAATTTATTGACACTCCGCAGGTACAGCGCAGCGTTCTTCCCCAGCAAAGCAGAGAGGATATAGTTGTCCGGGCCGAACGAGCCGGTATGCTGCTTTCTGATCCCCAGGGTCTTTCAGGAATCAGAATACTTGACGCACAGCCCACAGGAGAAAGCGGCCTTAGACGTATACAGTACAGCACATGGCAGGAAGACATTTTGCGCCAGGATGCCCAGTTTATCTCATGGGAACACTACGGCAGAGATCCGCACGAAATACCGCCGGCCGTCCTTGATGTACCGGAAGGCGGCACTCCCAAACTTTTATACGATGGCAGCCGTGACCGTTTTATTTACGCCTTTGCTTTCAGCGATTCTTTCGGCAACTACCGTGGAACTGCCCTTTTTTATGTTTCGGCGCGCAACGCAGCTCGTCAGCTAATAGCTGATGGCTCACTCCGTTTGACCGAAGACATTCGTATTGCCGGCACACCGGAAACTTCCGCTGCCGGAATTATCACCGGATTGCCCCGCGGCGGGGCAACCTTTTTAACTGAAGCGGTTATAGAGCGCTGGAATCAGGGAAGGAATGAGCTTGACCGCATTGCCGACAGCGGAGACCACGGATGGATACTGATAACCCGCCCGGGACAGCGCTACGGCGGACTGCTGGGCCAGGTTGTGCCCGACAACCTGTTTGTGTTTCCGCAGATAGTAAAAATTCTCCTGCTGGGTATCTGTTTTGCCACACTGTTTTTGTGCATTTTTCTCCTTTTTAACCTCAAACAGAATGATATGGTGGTCATCCGCAGCCGGATACGGCGGTTCCAGCTTCAGCTGGTTCAGGATTTTATGACCGGCGGAGAAGCTGTTAAATGGGAAGAAGTAAGCAAGACGATTGATTACCGTAAACACGACATCAGCAGGGATCTTAAAAAGAGTTTCGGACGGCGCGTTATAAAACGTCACGAGGCCGAGATCGATGCCCTTCTGGAACGCAGCTGGGACGAAATCTTCAGTGCAATCGGAAAGCAGAAACAGCAGCAGACAATCGGCGGTACCGAAGAGCTGAAGTCAATGCTGGAGCAGGTTCTGAAAAGCAACGTTCTCCAGATAGCCCAGACTCATCCGGTCCGCCAGCCGGCATCTCTGCAGCCCGTGGCAACAGACGATATTCCGGAAGATCTGGAAGAGCTTGATGATCTTGAAGAAGTTGAAGAGCTGGAAGAGACGGAAGAAACAGGGCAGACTGGCGAATTTGAAGAACTGGAAGAAGTTGAAGAACTTGTCAGCGATAATTCAGATGATATCGGTGACCTTGAAACTCTGGAACCCGAAGGAATCGAGCCGAGTCTTCATTTTGAGGCAGCCCCGCCCGTATCCGGAGCTGAAACCATCGAAGCGGGCATCCCCGCCGAAGAACTTGAGGACCTTGAAGAACTCGAAGATCTTGAACCCCTGGAAGAGACGAAAGCAGCTGAACCGGAGCCATCAACAGCCGACGATATACCGCGCCACAGGCCGATACCTGTGGAACTGCAGGAAGTACCGCACCTTGTTATCGGCCATCACGATGCCGGACCCGCACCCACACTGGACATCGTTGACAGTATCGGAGACCTGACAGAAAACGTGGATATAGCCGACTTCCTCAGCTCGGACGGTCCGGTAGCAGGGGCCATCCCTGCCGAGGTCGAGTATCTTGACGGTGAATGGGAAATTCCGCTTCTTGAAGAAGCGGATGATACAGAGATCGAATCATTGGTAGAAGATCGCCAACCCGATGAGGTACTGGTCTACAACTTTGAAGAAATACCCCGTCTGGATGGCCGGTACGGACGTACGCCTGATGATTACAGCGACATCGTCAGCGACCAGAACCTGGTACTTACCCGGCCAGACTTCAGTTTCCTTGATTCCGATATGGAGGATGCAGCACCTGTGAACTATCTTGATTCCATTTTACTGTCTTTGGACTCGGCAGTCTGGGGACACTACCCCGAAACTACCGTGGTTGAAATGCTGGAAGTTGTCGGTGAGGATGAACCGGACGAGCTGGAAGAGGCCGGCGCCAGGGACACAACAGGATCGGGGGTTATAGTCTCACAAGACGGCCTGTTTGTCATCGGCACACAGGATACCGCCGAAAGCCGTGTTCATGAAGCAGGTGATCCGGAATTCAGGAATCTTGTAGATTCTGTCCTGTAGGATGGCGGCGGTGTGTTTCCAGCAGATGATCCACGACGGCCTCGTCAGCGGGAGCGAACAGATAATCACCCATTTCATGCACAGTAACCCAGCGTATGTCGTCGTGGTCATGAAGACGGATATGTCCCCCCACCATTAAAGCCTTTACAGCAATCAGACGCACAACACGGTCACCATAATCATAGGTAGTTTCTATAAGCACATCGCCCGCTTCGATATGCAGGTCCATTTCCTCGCGCAGCTCTCGCACGGCACACTCATAAGGGCTTTCACCCTCCTCAAGCTTGCCGCCGGGGAATTCCCAATAGCCGCCCAGTGTTATATCTGCCTTGCGGCGGGCAATCAAAATGCGTCCTTCACGGTTTTCAATGACAGCTGCGGCTACTACAATCATAGCCTGAGTATAAACGCATACCAGTGTAAAGTCAAAAGAGCACATGAGCCCGCAAACTCCGGATCCTTTTTGCAGGAATTGGCAGGGTTCAGCAAATACGCTATTCTGTCAGCATCATGAAACACACTGCCAAACTGACTGTCCGCAGCTATGAGCTGGACGCCAATAACCATGTTAACAACGCCACCTACCTGAACTATCTGGAATTTGCCCGCATGGAATACCTCCGGGCTATCGGGTTTGACTACAACGAACTGTTCGACGCGGGCTATGCCCTTTTTGTCACTAAAATAGAGATCTCCTACCGCTATCCGGCGAAACTCTTTGACGAATTAAGCATCGAAGTTACACCGCTTAAATTCGGCAAGCTCTCCGGAGTCTTTGCGCAGCGCATCCTGAACCAGAACGGCCAGCTGTGCGTCGAAGCAAAGGTAAGCTGGGGCTGCGTGGACAAAACAGGACGGCCAAGCCGCCTCCCTGAACAATTTTTGGTTGCAGGTCTTCATCCGGAAGAAACACAGGCTGAATAACAGCTCAGGACCCTGGTTGGGCAAACCCAAGGGCAACCGCGCTGTCGGTAACGGGCACACCCCACTGCGCTGCAAGGGTACGGGCACGCACTGTTCCGGCCAGAACATCCTGCGGACGGTGTGCATCAGAATTGCAGATAATAACAGCGCCGGCTTGAACTGCCATTTCCCAGAAATTCTGGACCGGGTACGGGGCGCGCCAGATTCCCTCTCCCCGCACGGCCGGACGGGTCATGCCAAGGCCGTTGATCTCCATGGGCAGCTTCATGGCTGCGCAGGCATCAATTATTGCCCGTGCGCAGGCGCGCACATCCGGATCATGCAGCGAAAACGATGATAAAAACAAGTCAGGGTGAGCAATATAATCATAGAGGCCGGAGGCGATCCCCTCTACAGTAAGATCTGCGTAGCGGGCCAGAGCCCGATGGTCGTTAACATCACAGATATAGGCCAGATCCCCGCGGTCCTGAATCCAGTGTGACCCGTAAACCAGATAGTCCGCACCGCATTCCTCCTTCAGAAAGTCCCCTATCCAGGCGACGCGGGCGGGGTCCCACTCGCACTCAAAGCCGCAATACACCGGGAAGGATGCCTCGCTGGCTGCAGTACGCACCTGCTTGAAATACAACGGTATCTGGTCTGCGGTCATACGGCTCCCGGCCCAGGTACCGTCCGGCCAGGGACAATGATCGGAAAAACCAAGGGCGGTCGCCCCGTCGGCTACAGCCTGACGGACGTAGTCTGTCGGGTCGCCTGCGGCATGTTTACATAAGCGGGTATGGGTGTGAAAGCTGGAAGTACGCACGGGCACACTATACCCCGAAACCCCGGCCAACAGCAAGGATGATACCCCTGCCGGCAGCGCCGCCCGATCAGAAAGCTATAGTCGCAGAAAAATTAAAGTAGTTATCCCTTACGTTATACCCGAAATCAATTCCCATGGCCGGAACTGCAATTCCCCGCAGATACATGCGTGTACCCACAGCAGGGCCATGATAGCTCCGCCAGGCCCACTCATCGCGCTGATACAGACCGGCTTCGTATACGGTCTTGATGGAAAAGCTTGACCAGGACAGATTTAAAAGCGCCCACTCTGCCTCTATACTGCCTGCAAGGTGCTGATCATGATTTAAAGGAGCAAGGGTTCTGGAATGATCCGCTGCACCCCACACCGTTTCCTGCAAGAACGGTTTATCCAGCAGGGATACATCGCCACCGATTCGTCCATACACATTGTGTGCAAGTTGACGGGTATAGGTTGCGGTAAGGTCTACGCCGGTAAAAACTGAAGAATCATAAAAATCTCTGCCAAGGGTTACAATACTTCTGGCCAAAAAGCCGGTGCTGATTGTTCCGGTATACTGCTGCCGGTCGTATTCCAGCCACAGCCTGCCGATTAAAAATCTGCGGGTTCCATCAAGACCGGTTGCATCATCGGCCCTGGTTATTCCATGATGCTCGAAACTGCCCAGCACACCGGCTTTGAATTCGGGTTTCAGATTATAAAAAAGACCGCCGTAACCAATAAAACTCAAATCAGAATACTGACCCTTCACCTTTCCATCAAAGTCAAGCCAGTCAGCATCCTTAAGGCTGCCAAAGCCGCCGCCGAGAGTAAAGCCGAGTTTTCCGGGAATCAGATCCGGTTCACCATATTCAATAAACCCGTCAACTCCGTTCTTTGTGGAATATGCCCCCGTAATGATAAGAAATTTATTCAAACCAAGAAAGTTGCTTTCCATAAGGAGCGCGCCATAGGTTTGATCGTCCGAGGTGATGTTCAGTCGCGGAGCCGGAATAAGCGACCATTTTTCCTTGACTGAAAGATATATATCTATCTGTTCGCCGTCAAGAATGTATACATATTCCGGTGAATCAAAGATTCCTGTTTTATACAAAGCCTGTGTGAACTCGTATTCATCAAAGTCGGACAGGCGTTCAACAGACTGTCGGCGCCAGATAGCATCGATTACCGACCGGCGTGTTCGTTTAAGCCCTGTTATATGCAGTTCGCCAACCGGCCAGGCGGCATATTCGGCAGGTGAAATAGCGGGGGGAAGTCCGGATTCTGCTTCGGCCGGGCACACAATAGCTGCGCAAAGTATAAAAACACAGACGAAACACAGGTTTTTTGGGATAGACATAACATTCTCCTGATCATTGGTGTTCCAATGGAACAGATGTGAATGGAAGAAGTGTTACCGGCTTAAAAGAATTGAAGAGTTTTTTTCGGAAACCCGGCTGTTACTCTTGTTTAAGATACAGCTGCATCAGCTGAACAAAGGCGTAAATTTGTTTATATACTTCGATTACCCACTCGCGGATCGGGCGGTCGGCATTTATTTCCAGTTCTTTCCAGTTATTGAGAAGTTCATGGGGACTTTTTGCATGGTCCTCAACAATGTTTTTCAGACTGCGGCCGATGGTAACCAGATGCTGGGTTCCGGCAGAAAGATATTTCAGGGCTGTGTCGTTTACATCCTTAAGCTGTGTCCGCAGCTGCTTGACCACTTCCTTGTCCCGTTCGGACCGTGCGAGCATGGAATGCAGTTTTGCTCCAAGTTCCCCGTCCTCGGCAAGGTTTTCATCAAAGGCGGTAATACTGTCTGAAAGTTCCAGCAGTTCATGAAAGCTGCCGGAAAACGCGGTTGACATGGCGGGTACTATCCATTTTCCACGGACCAGGAACAGGTCTGTCAGGGCGCGTATATCCCGTTTGAAATAGTCGATCAAAAAGGCCTTCATGTAATTCAGTTCTTCAACATACAAGAAGCCGCCGAGCATCTTTTTTTCGAAAGCGGGATTGGCCCGTTCTGCATAATTTTTGAGCCGGACAATAGATTCTGTTCCAAAAATCTGACGCAGCAGCTCGCCCGCTTTGGTTGTACGGGTTTCCTGCTGGATAGATTGCACCACCATCTCTGTCTGGGTTTTCATCTTCATAAGATAGGTGTCAACAATACGTTCGGAAACCGGTTCAGGTTTGACCCGGTAGGAAGGATCTTTTGACAGGTGCCGTACAATCATCTCCAGAACTGCACTGCGTTTGATGTCGGTAAGTACTGCCAGCAGCTTGTTCCATTGACCGATAGAAACCGGTTCAACCTCGCGATACGCCTTGACTATCGCAAAGATTTTGGGCCAGTCAGCATCCACCGGCAGGGTGTAGGCCACAAGGGCAAAGTCCTTCAGATCCTCAAGAACATACTCGCCACGTATTGTTTCAAACTTGGGACTGTAGGAGAAATTGCGTTCCGGCAACGAAGAATCAAACTTCTTCAATAGAAAAAAGTAGTCAAATGATACGAAGGTTGTCAGCATTTCCAGCTGGGAATACAGATGATCTATTTTGCGTACCTTCTCGGGATCAAATTCCGACATAAAGGCAGCCACCTCATCTTTTACCTGTTGAGCAAGTTCCTTGGGTGAGGTTTGCTTTGCGCGTTCCTTGATCACGTCTTCGGTTAAACGTTCCTTCAGTTCAAGCTGACGGTCGCTCAGAGACATCTCGATTAAAAGATTCCGCAACACAACGGATGAGTTGGCATTCAGCAGGATAAGCTGGGCGGAACCGACAACCTTATAAACCTCGAAGAAGAATTTTCCAAGACCGGGCAAGGCCTCTTCGGATGAAGGGCGATACCATTTGTATTTCAGTTTGTTGAGCTCTTTGGCAATGTTTTTCAGCTGACGCCGCTTTTCCACTTCGGGATCAGTAGAAGAGAAAAAAATCCCGATCAAACGCTGAAAGATGTTCTCGGTCTCTGCCATACCACTTACTATGGGCTAAAACCCTGCGGCTGTCAATAAATTACCCCGGCTGGATGGCAAGCCCTTCCTCGTCATCCATAAGAAACCTGAGGAGTATCAGTCTACACCTTATCTGTGAAATATTTCTCAAATAATAGACTTTTTTCGTTGACAGGCGCCGGCTGTCGATGATAGACTGACTGTGAAATAATTCACGGACAAGGAGGTCACAGATGCCGATACCCCGGCCCACCGCAGAACGTCTTGCACAGCTGTACCGCATCCTGACCCGCCGTGATACCCGGGAACCGACTGTCACCAGCAGTGAACTGGAAAACCTGACTGGCTGGCCCAGTCATACCATCCGCAAGGATATCTCCACTCTTTCTGCAGGCCATGATATCTCGACAACAAACGGATATGACACCGGCCGGCTTGCCAGCGCAATAGAAACAGCCCTTGGCCTTGCCGGAAACAGCTACCCATGCGCCCTTGTGGGTCTTGGCCGGCTGGGGTCCGCCTTTCTGGATTATCCGGGCTTTGAAGGAACCGCTTACAGGATTGCCGCCGGTTTTGATTCAAATGTAAACCGGATCGAGATCCTGCGCGCCTCTTTTCCGCTGTATCCGGCTTTTAAAATGAAAGAGGTAATTCCCCGGCTCGGCATCGGCCATGCAATCCTGTGCGTTTCCGAGCAAACCGCCCAGGAAGCGGCAGCACGCCTTATAGACTCAGGCGTACGGGCCATTGTCAACTTTACCCCTGCAATCCTCTCGGTGCCTGGCGGCATCGAGGTTGAAAATGTATCTATACTGGACGCGCTCGGCACCCTGACCGCCCGGCTCGCCGTACAAAAAGGAGAAGCGACATGAAAAGAGTGTACAATTTTTCTGCAGGACCTTCGATGCTGCCGCAGGCTGTCCTGGAGCGGGCCGCATCCGAAATGCTGGACTATAACGGCACGGGACAGTCTGTAATGGAAATGAGCCATCGATCCAAGGCCTACAAGCCGATCATCGACAAAACAGAAGCCCTCGTCCGGGAGCTGCTTGGTGTTCCGGAGAATTACAAGGTCCTGTTTCTGCAGGGCGGTGCAAGCCTTCAATTTGCCATGATTCCCATGAATCTTGCAAAAAAAGGCAAAGCCGCTTTCGTTGATACCGGTGTATGGTCCGACAAGGCCATCAAGGAAGCAAAGAAGTACCTTACAGTGGATGTTATTGCCTCATCGAAAGACAAGGCCTACAGCTACATTCCGGACGTCAAAAAAATAGAAGGTGACTACGACTATGCACACATTACCCTGAACAACACCATTGTGGGGACAGCATGGCAGCAGCTTCCCGAAACAGGCAACATTCCGCTGGTATGCGACGCGTCATCAAGCATCCTTTCTGAACCGCTGGATATCAGCCGGTTCGGCATCGTATATGCGGGCGCCCAGAAGAATCTGGCTCCGGCCGGCGTCACGCTGGTTATCATCCGTGATGATCTGATCCGCGGGTCAGAACACCCCGCAGGCGATCTGCCCGCAAGCGTACCGACAATGCTGCGCTATGATACCCACGCAAACGAGGGTTCAATGTACAACACTCCTCCCTGCTACACCATCTACATGATGGGCCTGGTACTCGAATGGATCAAGGCTGCAGGCGGAGCCGCCGGTATCGGCAAGATGAACCGTGAAAAAGCTGCCATCCTGTACGACTATCTGGACGCAAGCTCCTTCTATAAAGGAACGGCCGACAAGGCATGCCGCTCTCTTATGAACATACCCTTTGTAACAACCATCACAGACCAGGAAAAGGCCGATGCAATAAACAAACAGTTTGTAGCACAAGCTGAAGCCTCGGGACTGGTTAATCTGGCCGGACACCGCCTGGTCGGCGGCATGAGGGCATCGGTCTACAACGCCATGCCTGTTGATGGTGTACGCGCACTGGTCGCCTTTATGGACGAGTTTGCAAAGGCTCACACCTGAAGCACAGGCCTGACCAGAAACGGGTAGAGCACACTACCCGGTGAAAAAAATCCGGTGTTCTGCAGATGCAGGATTCCGGATCCAGTAAAGGAGCATACTGATGTACAAGATTCAAACACTTAACAAGATATCGGCCGACGGCCTGGCACATTTTCCCCGCGATACCTACGAAATCGCCAGCGAAATCGTAAAACCGGATGCTGTTCTGGTCAGATCGGCAGAGATGCACGAGATGGACATTCCCTCCAGCGTAAAGGCAATCGCCCGGGCCGGTGCCGGTGTCAACAACATTCCTGTAGCGAAATGCACAGACAAGGGCATCGTTGTATTCAACACACCCGGAGCCAATGCAAACGCAGTAAAAGAACTGGTCATTGCTGCACTGCTTTTTTCCAGCCGTCCTGTCATTCAGGCCACAGCCTGGGCAAAAGGGCTTGCCGGCAAAGGCGATGAAATCCCCGACCTGGCCGAAAAAGGAAAAAGCCAGTTTGTCGGCCCGGAAATAAAGGGAAAAACACTTGGCGTAATCGGCCTGGGAGCCATCGGCGCCATGGTAGCCAATGATGCCCTGGCCCTGGGTATGAACGTCATCGGTTTTGATCCCTTTATCTCTGTAGATGCCGCGTGGTCTTTATCACGCTCGGTTAGCAAGGCAGAAAGCCTTGACGCCCTGCTTTCAAAGGCGGATTACATCTCCATTCATGTTCCCCAGACTAATGAAACCAAGGGACTTATCAACTCAGACAAGCTGCGCATCATGAAAAAGGGCGTCCGGATACTGAATTTCGCACGCGGAGGTCTTGTAAACAATGCCGACCTTATCGCAGCGGTCAAGGAAGGAAAGGTTGCCTGCTTTGTAACCGATTTTACCGATGAAGAGCTTCTCAAACAGGATGGCGTTATCTGTCTTCCCCACCTTGGAGCCTCCACCCCCGAAGCCGAAGAGAACTGTGCGGAAATGGCTGTGCATCAGCTTGTCGATTTTCTTGAAAACGGAAATATCGTCAACTCGGTCAACTTTCCCAAGTGCCGCATTGATGGTCCGGTTCCGTCAAAAGGGGCCCGTCTGTGTGTAGCGAACCGC
>CAZXJV010000001.1:58448-84706 GCA_964641135.1 uncultured Treponema sp.
AATATCCCCAATATGATCGGACAGATTACCGGTGCCCTCGCAAGGGCAGGCCTGAACATTGCATCAATGACCAACCAGAATCGTTCGGATCTGGCATATAACCTCATCGATATTGATAACTGTGTTGACGTTTCAATAATCGATACGATCAAGGCAATAGAAGGTGTTATTACAGTCCGTCTTATTGAGGGAAACACCTGCACAATACCGTCCCACACAGAAGAATGATGCCATCCTGACACTCATTCCAGCCCTTCAATCAGACCTCCGGATCAGATCCGGAGGTCTTTTTTGTAAAAAAAGACCAAAAAAAGTGTTTTTTTTATGAATTCTTCAGTATTTTTCGTTGCACCGGGCTTGAACAAGTTGATTGAGGTTACTATAGTTGCCTCGAAACCTTAGAAATGGATGGAGTATTTCGCAATTGACGCATTCAAACGCAAACAGTTACATCTACCAAAAAAAAGGTCATCCTGGGCCTCTTCCTCTTTGCACTTGTGGTGCTCACAGGACGGGTTCTGTATAACCAGTTCACATCGTTTTCTGTAAGCCTGTCCGATCTGGACCAGGGCACTGAACTGGCCGGCATTTCACCTGAATTTTTTCACCGTGAGGCGATAGCAAGCGCCCGCACTGTTGACCCCAGCCTGACCCTGTACCGTTCCGCCGCATCCCGCGCCGATGTTCTGTGGTTCTATACCCACATTACCGGCAGCGAGGAAATCAGCCGTGTTATTCTGGAAAATGCGAGCAAGAACAATGTTCCGCCCTCGCTGGCCTTTGCACTCGCCTGGGCCGAAAGCAACTACCAGCCGATGGCAGTTGGCCGCAATGCAACCTCAATTGACCGCGGTTTGTTCCAGCTGAACAACAGGGCATTTCCCAAACTGACCGAGCGGGAGTTTTTTAACATTGAAACCAATGCACACTACGGCCTGTCTCACCTCAGTTACTGCCTTGATCTTTCCGGCAACGAAGTTGCAGCCCTTGCAATGTACAACGCCGGACCGACAAAGGTAGCCAACAACAACACCCCGCGCCGTACCCTTGATTATGTATCCAAGATTTTGAACTACAAACAGGGACTTGAGCGACTGTTCAACCAGCAGGTTGCATCACGCTACCAGATTAACGGCTCCGAAGTCCATCCGCTCCCCGGCAGCACCCAGATCGCCGGCCGCAAGTAATCGCCGGCCGCAAGTAATCAGCGGCAAAAAAGCCGCAGACCGGCAGCTTAGAGGCCGGTCAATTCAAACCGGGCACGGCCCGCTTCCTTAACGTAAATAAGGACTGTCTGCTTTTCCGGCATTTCTACCACGAGTGCATCCGGGCCTGAAAAGCTGACAGTCCATTTTTTTTCAAACCAGCAATCAGGAACATACACCTCGGTTGCAGGTCCCTGCTCGTCAGGGCTTGCCATATCTGCGCTCACGTCCCATTCCAGAACAAAGCTCCGA
The DNA here is from genome assembly GCA_964641135.1 of uncultured Treponema sp. Classification (GTDB taxonomy): domain Bacteria; phylum Spirochaetota; class Spirochaetia; order Treponematales; family Treponemataceae; genus Teretinema. Next base: position 59,906 of record CAZXJV010000001.1, read on the forward strand.
CGGTGCCTGTCAAATCGCATCAGCACGGGCAAGCCTGCCACTGCCGGCGCATACGGCCGGCAAAACCCGCGTACTGCCCGGGCAGAATCAGTTTCTCCGCACCACACCGAAAGGTTTTCTCCATTCCAGCCGTCCCCGTCGGTACCGGTGTTTGACGCAGAATAATTCCACAGGGCAGCCGGCAGGAGGTTATCATCCAGCGCATCGTAATAAGCCCCAAGTGCATCCTCCGCCTTTGTATGACTTGTATCTGAAAGATGCCGTCCGCCATCAAGATCAAAGGGCACACCGAATTCCCCAACCAGGGCCGGGATTCCCTCTGTGCGCGGACGTGAGGCAAGGCGAGCCAGCTGGGACCGGAAGCTGCGTTTTACCATAGACCGGCCCAACACCGGTCGACCGGTCTCGGCATCAGCACACAACCAGGGTCTCCATTTCTTGAACAGCAGCGTCATGCCGTCATACCAGTGAAACGCCTCCACAACACGGGGACGTTCAGCATCCCGGGATGCATCTGCATCCCGGGAAGCATCTGCAGCCCAGGAAGCGCGGGCTTCAAAGGGAACCCCTTCAACAAAAAAGAGATAGTGTTTGTGCTTGCGCGAAAAGGCATCCATAAAACGCTTCTGGAAGGGTGCAAGACAATCCCGGCCAAAATCGAGTTCCCTGCCGTTTGGGCGGCAGAACCAGTCATCCTTTTTAACAACCGGCGTACCGTCCTGAACGGTCCAGACTCCCGCTTCCTGCCAGGGACATACCACCCCCTCCCTGAACAGGCGCACCCCGTCCGGATTCAGTATCTCTGTGCCGGCAGAAGGAACTGCACCTGCAAGGGCAACCCTGCGTATCTTCTGTGAAAAGCCGGATGCTGCGGCAATAGCCTGAAAGGCTGTCGGCACCGAACCGCGAGGACCGGTAATCCGGTGATGAGAGGATAGCGACGGCAAGCCGATAAACCCGTAATGCGGCTCATTCATGGTGCCAAATCCGGTTACCGCACTGCAGTCCTTTAGCCTGCGCGCAGTATGGCGCATGGCCTCAATATAATGATCCTGCAGCCAGTCCTGAACAGGTACACCGTCCGCGTACCGCCCCGGAGCCAGCAGGTTGCCTGCAAAAAACAAACTGAACAGTGTAGCAGCCCCATAACGCAGATTATTCATCTGCCAGCTCATGGGAATATAGCGCTCCCCCTGCCCGGTCAGTGTAAAGGCAGCACCGCATTCCTCCAGGCGTGCAGGATCAAAACCGGCAGCCTCCAGGGTCCACAGGGGAGCCCCGTCGCCGCCGGTCCACCGGCTCCAGCAGTCCTGATGAGGATCCACATATACTGCAATTCCATATTCACCGGCTTTCAACGCAATTTCGCGAAGATAGGCCAGATACTCTTCATCATATATGCCGGGTCCGCTGTGCTCAACGGCTTCCCAGGTAATTACCAGCCGGACAAACCGGAATCCCCAGCTGCGCAACCGGCTAAAATGCATATCCGCCTCGGCGAGCGGAAAGGGGCGACCGGTGAAGGAAACTTCACGGGAAAAAAAACTGCTTCCCGGCACAGCCGGCTGCTTGGAATCACCGCCAAGATTACATCCCCGCCAGATACATACCCGGCCGGCTGAATCGCGAATATGGATACCGTCTGTATTAAAAAGAGCTTCCTGCTTCATGCCATTCCCCTCTGCGCTTCCTGCCCGAACTCGATGCTTGTCAGCACCCTGCTAAAGCCGCCAATAAAAAAAGGCCCCGTCGGGGCCTTTTTCAGCAAGTATGTTTCAAGGCTATTCTGTAAGAATGCGTACAACTTCATTCTTGTCGTTTGACTTAAGAATCTCCTGTCGTTTTTCTGCACTTTTGAACAGCAAACTTACCTCGGCAAGGAACTGCAGATGCGGTCCGGTCTTGTCGATCGGCGACAGAGTCATGATAAAGATACGGCAGGGCTCCTGATCAAGCGAATCAAAGTCGACAGGCTTGTCGGAAATACCCATACACGCAACCAAATCCTCAACAGAATCTGTTTTACCGTGAGGGATAGCGATGCCATGCTTCATGCCGGTGGACATTTTGCGTTCCCGGTCCAGCACACAGGCCCGTGCGGCGTCCTTGTCTTTGACCTTTCCGGCCTTTACAAGTATATCAAGCAGTTCGTCAATGATTTCTTCTTTAGACGTACCCTTGAGATGAAGGTTGACTGTATCTGTAGTCAGCACTGTTTTAAGGTTCATAGGGCCAGTTTACGGTCCTTCATGGGAAAAGTCAAGGATTAATTTCACCCCTTTTTTACAAAAAACACGCACTGCCGGAACAGCATCTGCTATACTCGGGTCATGACAGAACTGGATAAATTTTATTCTGACGCTGAACGATTAACGAAACGCGCACTCAAACCGGACGTTTCCGGGCAATCCGGATTTTCTGCCGAACTGATCAGGCTGTTTATGCAGCGTGCCCCGGGGCTGGGCGATCTGCCGGCCGACCTTGCAGCCCTGTGGGAACAGCGCTATGCAGCTGTCTGCACCACCGATGAAGCCCGCAAGGCTGCCTGCGCCTGGTTTGCCTGCGCATTGTCCCTGCTGGACGGTCACATGGAACCGGACCAGGACTTCCCTGCACAGGACTGGCCGGACATACGCGACATCATTTCGACCGGCGCCGATGATATTGATATCAACATCCTTACCGATATAATGTCTGTCCTGGTCAGCCGCCGTAAAATGTAAAAAATGAGATACTAACCCTTGACATACCGGCGGACAGATACGATATTGAAACTGTGAGGTAACAAAACCAGTGAACGGAAGCGGCCGAAGCACCGCTTCAAGGACGTTCTTACAAGGGTTCTGCCAAACCATGGGCAGTACAAGGGTATGCGAATTTGTTATGGAGGGCCGCCTATGGATAACCCACCTGAATCACAGCGCCGGAGAGAAACCGGCGACAGACGTTAAGCGAACAGGCCGCCCCAGGGGGGCGGTAAACATAAAACGGGTCTAAGTCCCGCGAGCGGATGGCCCCGAAAAATACGGGGATTAAAAGACCCTTACAAGCCGGTTTTTATAACCGGCTTTTTTTTGTCTGCAAGCCTTTCCAGCGCATGTAATCCGGTACTACCCCCGGAATTCGGCTTTCTTTTTTGACTTTCCTGACTTATACTGAAAAGGTCCTTATGAAACTTCAGTTTTTTTAAGGTCTACCATCAGAAAACATACAAGCCGAGGTGACGCCGGCTTTTGTATCTCATCCAGGAGGGGCACATGCGTTTTCCGCCCATTATTCACCCGCTTACCGGCCTGGCCGTTCCGGTTGGAGCTCTGCGTACCGCACAGAGCTGCGGCATAGGGGAGTTTGCCGACTTGCCGGTTCTTGCCGAATTCTGCAAAAAAGCCGGATTTGATCTTGTACAGCTTCTTCCGGTCAATGACACCGGCACAGAAAGTTCTCCATACAGCGCGCTTTCTGCCTTTGCCCTGCACCCGCTGTATATCAGGCTTTCCGACCTGCCTGAAGCAGCGGGTTTCGAAAAGCAGATTACAGATCTGAAAAGCCGGTTTGAGGACTTGCCTCGTTTCAGCTATACGGAGCTGCGCCGTGCCAAACTGGATATCCTGCGTGCAGTGTTTGATAAAAACAAGGCAACCATCATCGGCAGTGCCGAACTGGAAGCCTGGATTTCAGATAACCCCTGGATCATCGAATATGCGGTTTTTATGAACCAGAAACACCGCAACTTTGAAGCCGGCTGGAAACATTGGGAAAAGCTGCGCAACCCCACTCATAACGAAATACAAAAAACCTGGCAGGGTAAAACCTGGCAGGCTGACCATCAATTCTTTGCATGGCTGCAGATGCGGCTGGACCAGCAGTTTACTGCCGCCGCTACAGAGTGCAACGCCCTGGGTGTCTATCTTAAGGGCGATATACCTATAATGATGAACGAGGATTCCGCAGATGCCTGGGCGAATCCGGAATTCTTCCGTGACGATCTTCGGGCCGGAAGTCCCCCTGACGGTGAAAACCCCCAGGGACAAAACTGGGGCTTCCCCATTTATAACTGGGAAAACCTTGCAAATGACGGGTACAGCTGGTGGAAAAAACGTCTGAAGCACAGCGCACGGTATTACCATGCCTACCGCATTGACCATATTCTTGGGTTTTTCCGGATATGGGCTATACCCTATGGCGAATACTCCGGCTACCTGGGATGGCCCTTGCCGCATGAACCGGTAAGTGCAGCAGAACTGGCAGAACGGGGCTTTTCCAAGGACCGCTTGCGCTGGCTTACCGAACCCCACTTGCCTACACGGGCAGCCGAGGAAGCGAATAACTGGGACTATCTGGGAACACACGGCTATCTGAATCAGATCATGAACCGTATCGGTGAAGAAGAACTATGGCTGTTCAAGCCCGAGATCACCTGCGAGGCAGATATACGAAACACAAACCTGCCGGATGCCCTGAAAGAGGTTCTGGTACGGCAGTGGAAAAACCGGCTGCTGCAGGTTACCGGCCGCGACGAAAAAGGACGGACAATCTACTATCCGCTGTGGCGTTTCCGTGACAGCACTGCATGGCAGACGCTTACCGATGGCGAGAAACACTCCCTGGAAGAGCTGTTCGCCCAAAAAGCGGCGCACAATGAAACCCTGTGGCGAGAACAGGCGGTGGAACTTCTGGGTGAGCTGACGCGATCTACGGATATGCTTGCCTGTGCTGAAGATCTGGGAAGTATTCCCCACAGTGTACCGGAAGTGCTTTCAAACCTTTCAATTTACAGTCTGCGGGTTACCCGCTGGGCCCGCCAATGGGATGCCCCCGGCCAGCCCTTTCACAGACTGGAGGAGTATCCGCTCATGTCGGTAGCGACCCCATCGGTTCATGATTCCTCTACCCTGCGCGGATGGTGGGAAACCGAAGGCGGCGACCGGGCCTTTATGGACGCATGGCCTCCGGAACAGGATGCATACGCAGGAGCAGGCCGCCATGAGTTCGAAGGCGCCTGGGGACCCCGCCAGGCATCCTGGGTACTCCGTAAACTCTGCGAAGCCCGTTCCGCGCTCTGTGTTTTCCCCATCCAGGATATTTTGGCCCTGTCTTCAGACTTTTATGCAATGACAGCGGACGAGGAACGCATCAATATTCCGGGCAGTGTATCCGGATTTAACTGGACATACCGGTTGCCTGCGGCAATCGAGGATTTATCTAAAAACAGCCAACTTATAACCGCAATCCAGACCGCGTTGCAGGACCGCCGGGCGAGGAAGGCACAAGGAGCACAGCAATGAAGATGAACGGCTTTGACACAACAATCATTACAAACACAAGCCACAATCCCGACAGCCGATGGATGGAATTCCATATCTCGCGGCGGGTACGCGAACTGTGCGGCTTCGACGAAGCCCTGTTCGCATCAACCGGCAACGTCATACTGAAAAACACACGCGCGGTTCACGATTTTGTACATCGCTACAACACGACGATAAAACAGCAAAACAAACCCGAACTGTTTCTCAAATCCGGTCAGCTCAATGCGATGGGTTTGATTGACGAAGTATTCCACTATGTCTGCCGGTTGTACCGCATGCAGGTCAAGGCAGGTTTTTTTAGCGGAGCCCTGACTCACCTGGAGCAGAAACTGGGCAAAACCCGGCTCGACGAGGTGCTGACAGCCTTTATACAGGAATTTCCCCCGGTCGCTGTGATGAAGAAGGAAATCACCGCCACAGACTATCTGGCAGGCAGCGATACGGATGGACTTTCCAGCCGCGAATCGGTAGTGGAAGAGCTGATGCTGTTGCGTCTGGCCAATGAAAACCCGGCCTTTGCTCCTTTCTTTCAGCTGTTTTCCGATGCCCCCCTCAAGCAAAACCCGGCATGGATGGAACTCTGGGATGGACTGCGCAGCTGGTCGGTAACCCAGCCATCCTTCGGTCCGGAAGGTCTGGATCTTATAGGAATGCTTAAGGCCCCGGTCAATTACTCCCCCTACAGCCTTAAAGGCCAGCTGGAATACATCCGTACCCGCTGGCTTTCATTGCTTGGCGACTGGCTTTCCCGGCTTCTGGCCGGTATGGACCTGATTTCCGAAGAGGAAAAGGCCGCATGGGCGCATCTGGGAGGCGGAGACGGTCTAGATATGGATCCTTACTCCTTCGGTGATATCAGCAAGGAATATGAACGCTTCAGTCCCGACCGTGAATGGATGCCGAATGTAGTACTGATCGCAAAAAGCACTCTTGTGTGGCTAGACCAGCTTTCCAAAAAGTACAACCGGGCCATCACCCGGCTGGATCAGATACCCGACGAGGAACTGGACTTTCTTTCAGCTGCCGGCGTTACCGGATTGTGGCTGATTGGACTGTGGGAACGCTCCCCGGCCAGTGCCCGCATCAAGCAGATTTGCGGCAATCCCGAGGCAGCAGCAAGCGCTTACAGTCTTGATGACTATGATATCGCAAACGAGCTTGGAGGCTGGGACGCCCTTGCAAGCCTGCGCCACCGTGCCTGGCAGCGGGGAATACGCATGGCCAGCGATATGGTACCCAATCATACCGGTATGGACGCAAAATGGGTAATCTCGAATCCGGATTACTTTATACAAACCAGGGACTGCCCCTTCCCCAGCTATGATTTCTCGGGTGAAAACCTGTCGCACAATCCCGGCGTCGGTATCTATCTTGAAAACCACTACTACAGTAAAAGCGACTGTGCGGTGGTTTTCAAACGGGTGGATCACCACTCAGGCGATGTCCGCTACATCTATCACGGAAACGACGGAACCGGCATGCCCTGGAACGATACCGCCCAGATAGACTTTTTAAATCCCGAAGCCCGCGAGGCAGTCATTCAGACCATCATGCATGTTGCCCGGAATTTCCCAATCATCCGCTTTGATGCTGCCATGGTTCTGGCAAAAAAGCATATTCAGCGTCTGTGGTACCCGGAACCCGGACATGGAGGCGATATTGCCAGCCGCTCGCAGTATGCCCTGTCGCGGGATGACTTTGAAAAACGCATACCCGAGGAGTTCTGGCGCGAGGTAGTAGACCGCTGCGCCCGTGAAATTCCGGATACCCTTCTTTTGGCCGAGGCTTTCTGGATGATGGAAGGCTATTTTGTCCGCACCCTGGGAATGCATCGCGTATATAACTCGGCTTTCATGAACATGCTCAAGCGCGAAGACAACTCCAAATACCGCAGCACCATCAAAAACACCATCGAATTCGACCCGGAAATTTTAAAGCGCTATGTCAACTTTATGAACAATCCCGATGAAGAAACCGCTGTAGTGCAGTTCGGCAAGGGAGACAAGTACTTCGGCGTCTGCACCATGATGGTCGCCATGCCGGGACTGCCGATGATCGGCCACGGCCAGATAGAGGGCTTTGAAGAAAAATACGGTATGGAATACCGCAAGGCCTACCGCAACGAACAGACAGATCATGATCTGGTGGAACGGCACCGCCGGGAAATATTCCCCCTTATGAAAAAGCGGTATCTGTTCGCCGGAGTCGAAAACTTCCTGCTCTATGATTTCTGGGAAAACGGATCTGTCAATGAAAACGTCTTTGTCTGGTCAAACCGCGTCGGGTCCGAACGGGCCCTGATCTTCTTCAACAACGTCTATCAACGCACCTCCGGCTGGGTAAAGACCTCTGCAGCCTATGCGGTCAAGCAGGGCGATGGTTCAAAAAACCTTGTACAGCGCACTGTCGGAGAGGGACTGGGACTGACAAACAGCGATGATTGGTACTGCTTGATGCAGGAACAGCGCTCCGGACTCTGGTTTATCCGCCGCAACCGGGATATTCATAATTCAGGGCTCTTTGCATCTCTTGACGGGTTTCAGACCCAGGTATTCGTGAACATCTGGGAGACACCGGACAACGAATGGGGGCACTACCGCACCCTGCATGATACCCTGGCAGGCGGCGGCGTCGCAGATGTGCGCATGGCCATTCAGAATATCTTCCTGAAGGATCTGTATACGGCTATGTCCCAGCTGCTGGATAGCACATTTATCCAGAAAATACGGGACGGCAGCATGAGTTCAGCCTTCCTCGCAGAACGCGCTGATGTTATCAGCGGTTTCTTTACAAAACTGCTGGAGTTTATTGGCGGAAACTACGGTGCATCCGGCATGTACGACAGCAAAAAAGCCGGGAAAGTGCCAACAGCTGCCCAGCTCTCCTCTGTCTTTACAGAGCGCTGCCTCCGCCTGACCGGGCTTTCAGCACTGGCATCAAAGCCGACGGCAGATATTACCGGAGAAGCAAAAGCCGTGCTTGAAAGCATGGGTACCTGGTTTACAGCCCGCGAGGATGGCGCAGCCCTGTACCTTACAGCCCTGCTTTTTGCAGCGGTCCGCGAAGCCATGGGCAGCGCTGCAACAGGCAAAGAAGCCCGGGATCTGGTAAATCTGTGGTGTATTGACCGCAAGATAGCGGAATTCTACGGTGCAAACGGTCTGGGTGCCCCGGCAATACAGTCGGAGATTCACCTGCTGAAGGAACTGATGGTCGCTACAGCCGTCCAGTCTTCACCCAAAACAGAAGTCACCCTTGGCGAGATTCTGAACATCCTGTTTACAGCCCCGGAAGCCCACTGGATGCTCGGTGTAAACAGCTGGGATGGCACTGTCTGGTACAACAAGGAACAGACAGAACAGGTTCTGCAGCGGGTATGGCTGGTCAGAGCGCTGAATGCCCCGGAATTTACGGCAATACTGCCTCTTGTCCGTAAAGAACTGAGTGCCTTCCTTGCCGCACAGGAAGCCTCCGGGTACAAGGTTGATACCCTGCTGGGCAGCTTCAACATGCAGCCGGCAGCGGAAGCAAAGAAAAAAGCTGCAGCACCCGGTAAAAAAGCTGCAGCACCCGGCAGCAAGGCCGCAGACAACAAAACAGCAGCACCCAAAAAGGCAGCTTCAAAAAAAGCATCGCCGGAAAAGGGCAAAAAAGAATAAAAAACAGTCATACCTGGATACAGGTATGACTGCAAAAAAAAGGACTGTCCGACATTTACGTCAGGCAGTCCTTTTTTTATCAGACAGGAACTTTTTTCCGCTCAGTCGGAGTGTTAACTCTGCTGGGCGTTCTGTTCCGCGTACGTTTTGAACTCTTCGAGCGACATCTTGTCGGAATACAGGGGATACAACGCATCTACCAGCTCATCGAGTGTATCGAACTTCGCGCCATCCAGTTTGTATGCCATAGGTTCAGCCCCCTTCTTGAGTGTATTGGAGCCTCCGCCGGATAATCAGGACTGTTCGCACAGTCCAAGATCCGTCATGCAAGCACGTTCAAAGGCTCCTCAGTATAAATCTTTTTTGCCGCCCTGACAAGAAGCTGAACAGCCTCGTTAACAACCACCGGAAGAAATTTCAGCGACCGGAAACGGTCTTTCAACCGGTCAGGATCGGGCAACCTGTTCAAGAACAGCCACAAGGGCCGCTTTATCCAATGCTATGCGTTCTACGCCACTGACAGGCAGAGAAACTGCCTCCAGGAAGGATGTCATCACAGGGGCGGATCCGCAGGCTTGGTGTATACCTTTTGAGTTAAAGACCGGGTGATCCTTGGATACCAGAACAACCGTTCCCTGATCAGAATCAAGACGCTGTCGTGAATCCAGCACAGCGCCCCATGCACTGGCAGTGGCGGAATCGAAATAGTGTCCATAATCGGTAAAGGCCTTCTTCTGAAGTTCAGGAATACGGGAAGGTGGAACAGCAACGGGGAATACAAGCCCTTTAAGCATGGCCGGATTAACCTGAAACACCTGTTCGAGGCGCTCCAGATTGGAAGGAAGCACAGGGTCAGCAGGGCCCCTGTCCAGCAAAGGAATACCGGAATCTGTGCATCTGCAGCGGCCTGCGGCATCGCAATTTAATCCGGTTGTGCTGTCGGTTAAAAAGCCGTTTACCGGTAAACAAAACTTCCATGCATATAAACCTGCAACCAGGTTGCCGTAATTTCCGGAAAAAACCGAATAAAACAGCTCCCCGTCCAAACTGGTGCGCAGTCGGGAAAACGCATACATATAACAAAAGACCTGGGGCAGCAGCCGACCAATATTCATTGTATTTGCCAGAGTCAACCCGTACCTGTCTACAATTTCAGGATCTGAATAAATGGTACGCACAAGGGTTAATACCGAGGACAGGTCCCCATCCACTTCTACCGGATAGATGTTGCCTCCGCTGCGTGAAAGCCAGGCTTCATCCAGGCCACGAACACTGCCCCTGGCATGGACAATAACAGTTTTCAGCCTTTTTTTTCCTGCAAAGGCATGAGCAATACTGCGAGCAGACTGACCGCCGGTGGCAGCCACAACGATTGCAGTCCGGTCTTCCATGGTCAAAATGTGTTCCAGAGCAGAAGCAAGCCAGGACAGGCCCCAGTCCTTATGCGACCCTGTGGGTCCGTGAAACAACTCCAGCAAATACAGCCGCTCATCCAGTCTTCGCAGTTCGGGGCTGTAGCCTGCAAAGGCTGCCCCTGCAATGCGTTCTGAAACAACCGGACTAAATTCCTCTTTAAGCAGGGCTGAGGTCAGGCTTCCGGCAATGGAAGAAAAGCTGGTATTTCCGTCCATATACAAAATCCATGGGCGCAAGTCATCATCACCGTATGGTACATACAGACCTCCATCCCGCGGAACGGTATCCAAAACAGCCTGTTTGAAGCTTACAGCCCGTGTACTGTCTCTGGTACTGACCAGACGCATCATTCGCTCCTTGGCAGGTATTCTGCAGGGTGCCGACAACCGTGTTGCTTATCTGCACTCTGTTAATCACGTATCAGCTGCCATAATTTTTTCTTACCAAAGTATACTACACCTGCCGGGGATACACACGATACTTTCGAACAAAACCGGCCGGCCGGTAGGACATTTTTGCCTGCCTCATACCCTCATCGCCAAGATCCTGCTCACGGTTGATATACTCAACTGTATCAGGCAGTGAGCGGGCAAAACAATAGTTGATAAATTGATAGGCTCCGCGGATATCTGTACGCGCTTTTTCGAAATGGACTGCTACAATCCTGCCGTCTGCAACCGGTTCAGCCAAACACCAGGCCACCGGCACATCACCAACATATAAAACCTGCCCGCGCATATCAAAAAATTCCAGAAGATCCAATGCCTCGTGGGAGGCAGCCAGATCGGTTTGTTCAGGATTCAGTTCTTTTCTCCCCCAGTCTTCCAGAACGATTCTGGCATCCTCACGGGTATCGGGCCCAAGGTCCCGCAAATGATAATCCGGATATGATAACAAAAATCCGTTTATATGGTTTTTTTTCTTGTGAAACTTTTTTCCGCTTAAAGCTGCAAGTTCAGTACGTAAATACAGATAATCAAAATTGTCCCGGTCTTCTTCAACCTGCCAGCCAGCAGAATCAAAAAAACCATCATTTGCGGCTACAAATGAAGGTGAGACAAGCTTCCAGTACGTATGTGTTTTAAATAGTTCACAGAGCACCTGTTCACCCACACGGCAACAGGGTGTAATAAAAAAACGCTGTCCATCCCTGCAACCTGAAATAATCAGCAGATCCTCATATAAAGACACCTGATAATTGTAACGATCACGGAACAGATACAGCCCCGCAAAACTGTATTCAGATAAGCCGTCCGGTAGCTGTAAAAGACGGGGTGTAATCTCCCGGGCCATTTCCAGGGTGATGGGAGCAAAGTGTGGCCAGACCGGTATGGAACTCATTACCTAATGGTACTGCTTTTACCCTGAACGGGCAAGTTGACTGTACACGGCAAATATCGTACTGTGAATGCCATGAATCCCCGGAATCTTTCCTCCGCATTGCTTGAGCGATTTTTACGATACGCTGCCGCAGGAACCCAAAGCAACCAGGCTGCCGCCGACTCGGGCATATTTCCATCCTCCGAAAATCAAAAGGAATTTGCACGAATTCTGGCATCCGAGGTTAAGGCCCTTGGCCTTTCAGGGGTTACACTTACCCCGGATTTCTACGTGTATGCGTATCTGCCGGCAAGCCCCGGACTGGAAGACAGTCCCTGTTTTGGCCTTTCGGCACATTACGACACAGCTCATGACGCTCCTGCAGACAATGTAAAACCCCGTGTGCATCCTGAATGGGATGGAACACCGATCGCCCTTACCGGCGGGTTTACTCTTGATCCAGACCGGAATCCCGAGCTTGCATCCTGCATCGGACACACCCTTATTACGTCCGACGGTACTACATTGCTTGGAGCTGATGATAAAGCCGGGCTGGCGGGAATTCTTACAATGGCAGAGCACCTGCTTGCGCACCCTGAAATAAAGCACGGAATGATAGAATTCCTGTTCAGTCCCGATGAAGAGACAGGACATGGTATGGACCGGGTTCCCCTGGATATGCTCAAGTCCCGGGCTTTTTACACAGTAGACGGCGGTACCGAAGGTGAAATCGAGGCAGAGTGTTTTAATGCCTGGCGTACAGATATAACCTTCACCGGGATTGCAGCCCACCTGGGTGATGCCCGCGGCAAAATGGTTAATGCCGTAGCGATGGCCGCTGCTTTTATCAATTTATTACCGGCACGTGAAAGCCCCGAAACCACTGACGGGTATGAAGGATATTTTTGTCCGCTGGAACTATCGGGTGGAACAGAACAGGTTACCCTTACTGTATATATCCGTGATTTTGACCTTGCATCCATGAAAAAAAGGCTTGAACGGATACAAACGATGGCATCATCTGTTGAATCCGCATTTCCGGGCGGAACAGTTGCTGTTAAGGAAATCAAGCAATACCTGAATATGCACGAAGAGCTTGTTAAAGCCCCGCATGTCCTTGAACGCCTCAAAACTGCAGTACGTGCCGCCGGCTGTGAACCCCATCTGAGACCGATCCGCGGCGGAACAGACGGCTCGCGTCTGACCGAGATGGGTATTCCGACCCCGAACATCTTCACTGGCGGGCATAACTATCATTCCCGCACCGAATGGGCATCCCTGGAACAGATGACCCGTATGACCCTTACACTTATAGAACTTGCCCGTATTTGGGCAGAACGGAGAGATTAACCATGTACGAATACCATATTGAAGGCGGATTTCCAATCAAGGGTACAGTACGTGCCAGCGGAAACAAAAATGCTGCCCTGCCCTGTATAGCTGCGGTTATCCTGACAGCAGAACCTGTTATCCTGCGCAATTTGCCTGAAATTGAGGATGTGCAGGTAATGATAGATATTGTCTGTGCCCTTGGAGGAACTGCAGAACGATTGTCCGATAGCGATTGGCGCCTGCATATCCCCGAAGTGGTGCGCACCGATATTCCGCTTGAATTATCACGAAAGATCCGTGCATCAATCCTTTTTGCCGGCCCACTGGTAGCCCGAACCGGCAAGGCTGTTTTACCCCCCCCCGGCGGCGATGTTATCGGACGAAGACGTCTTGATACACACTTCCTTGCTTTGACAGAGCTGGGTGCACGGGTTTCAGTTGATGGACAATTCACCTTCACTGCGAACAAGCTGAAGGGACAGGATATCTTTCTTGATGAAACATCGGTAACCGCTACCGAAAACGCGGTCATGGCTGCCGTAATGGCAGAGGGCACCACAATTATCACCAATGCAGCCAGCGAACCCCATGTTCAGGACCTGTGCCGCATGCTGATATCCATGGGGGCCGATATTACCGGAATCGGTTCAAACATCCTGACCATACAAGGCACACCAGAACTGCACGGAACCGATTTTTCCATCGGTCCGGATTACATGGAAATAGGTTCCTTTATCGGTCTGGCCGCAGCAACACGGGGTAGTATAACAATAACCGGAGTGGAAAGCCGGGATATGCGTCCGATCCGGCTGGCCTTTAACAAACTGGGAATCCGCTGGGATATTGAGGGCAGCTCGTTGACCGTACCGGCCCAGCAATCTCTTCAGGTTAACTGTGATCTGGGCGGCATGATCCCCAAAATTGATGATGCCCCCTGGCCGGGCTTCCCGCCGGATCTGACAAGCATAATGACTGTAGTAGCAACCCAGGTTGACGGAACCGTATTGATCCATGAAAAGATGTTCGAGTCACGCATGTTCTTTGTGGACAAACTGATCGGAATGGGTGCGCGAATAACCCTGTGCGATCCGCACCGGGCGGTTGTTTCCGGTCCAAGTGTTCTGCATGGCTCAGACCTGGTTTCACCCGATGTTCGGGCCGGTATGGCCATGGTAATTGCGGCCCTGTGCGCCAGGGGTGAAAGTGTTATCCGTAATGTTTACCAGATAGAACGCGGCTATGAACGCCTGACAGAACGACTGCAATCTCTTGGGGCTCACATCGAGCGCCGGTCTGCCTGTTAGCAGGGTGTTGGAATAAGGGAACGGATACAGAAAGACACCTGTGGCAACAGGACTGGTACCGAAATCCCTTATTCCGAACGCTGGGCTGTAAAATAAACAGAAACTGCGAACAACCAGAAAACCAGAAACAGCAAGGTAGAAAGAAGAGCGAGCTCCGGTTTAATTCCGACCAGGGCCGCTATCGCTACCTGACCGAGATACCGTATCAGTTCAACAAGATAATAGGCTAAAAGAGGAAACAGGGGAACCGCAAGTATCCACCAGGCCTTAAAACTCATACCAATATCAAGCCTGTATTTCCAGCCCAGGGTCAAAGCGAGTACCGATATTATCAGGATTAAAAACGGATCTGCAAGCCGGCCCAGAAGTTCCATCATGTATACAGAAGGATGATGACCATAGGTTTCGGCAATCAGCGAAAACCTGTATAACTGCGGTAAGGACATGGCCTTTTCACCGCGCGAAGCTGCAACCAGCAGGTGAAAATCACTATACGGCATCTGCAGAATAAACCAGACCTGTTCTTCCTCGGGAACAGTACCGGCAACGATATGAGGGCGCACCATACGGTCCCGCTCGCTGCGGTGAACCGATTGCAGGAGCAATTCAGGCTGAACTGCACCTGAAGTTGCCTGACCCCGATGCGGCACCATTTTTACATACGGCACACGAATCTGATACCTCAGGCTGGAATCCGAATGAAAGCTGGCAAATTCAAAATCCCGAAGATATGCCAGATCGCGTCCGGAAGAACGTGTATAGGTGAGTCCACCAATGTAGACCGCGTCAACGGCGTCTCCCGGACGTTGTATTGCAAAAAACACATCGCGTGCAACTTCAAATGGACGAAGATTTGCTGTTTCATCAATAAAAAAGCGTTTTTCAAGGACACCACGACGTGAAAGCTCCAGAAAGCGCTCTACATCCGGATCTTTTTTTCCGTCGCCGGAAGCCTGCTCCCGGTTAAACAGGTCCAAAAACAAATAATAAGCCTCAAGATAATTTTCGGATTGAATTGCATCATAGCCAGCCCGCTTCATCCGGTACAGACGGGCGTCAGGCTCTGAACGCTGCACATCAAGCCCCTCATTGATCCGGTTCCAGGCATGTGCCGCAAGACGGCTGGCAACACTTCGATTCGGATCACGGGGCTGGGAAAGACGGACAGCAAGCTGAGCGTAATAATGTGCGTTAAAATAATCCTGCTCTTTTTCTGCTGTACGGGCACGATCCAGGGCACCAATCACAGTAAGATCGCGATCAACAGATAAAACCGGTGCATCAACCGAATGAAGCGGCACAGAGGCTTCTGCACGCCCGGTCATTCCGTACATGATTGAATTGAGCAGCTCAAGGGCAGCTGAACTAGACGGCCAGATCGCCAAGGCAGAATCGATTTGATATTTCGCATCAGCCCAGCGCGCTTCACGCTGACGGGCAGCGGCAGCTGACAGAAATTCATGATAGTCCATACTGCGCGACAACGCCTGACGCTGCCGGCCATGAAGTACCGGAACAATCCCCTCGGCAAAGATTACAAAAAAAGCGATACATACCAAAGCAAGTACCAGGGCGCCGCGAATATACTTCAGGAGAGGAGCAGAGAATCGTTCGACTGCACCGGCTGAAGAGCGGCTGAAGGCAAGTGCATACCCGATAAGCATACCGCTGATAAGGAATGCAGGTAAATAAGAGGTGAACCGGATAACACTGGTACCCGCCTGCCAGGAAAACCGCATAAACGGCAGCAAGGTTTCGGGCAAGGCGGAAATGAATGTTAACACCACCGACAGAACAAGAGCTGCACACATATGAAGAACAACAATAAGCGCGGCATGGCGGGTCTCGGTCATTCACCCACCCCCGCACGAACAACCTGTCCGCGCCGCACCACAAGCAAAAAAAGTCTGGCAAGACAAAACAAGACTCCGATTCCGGCCAGCATTACCGGAAGCAGGACCTCGCCCTGCAGGCGTGCCGGCAACAGGGCAGTAACCTGATCGGGAAACCCTTCACTGCCCACCACAGAATAAAGCGCAAATAACACCCGAAGCATAGCAAGACTGAGAACCAGATTAAGCATCCTCCAGCCGGTCACAGTACAGCAGAACCATAAACCCAGAAGGGCAAAGGCAAAGGCTCCGGCCTGAAGGAAATACACAGACAAACCGCGATCCCATGAGTTTCGCAGTCGTGTAAGCATTGCCTGTACATCATCAACCAGACGGGACAAGAAGTGAGGTCGATTCAGTCGGGAACGAAACAGGCGTTCCGGTCCTGAAACATCAACAAGAACCGGCCAGTCATCTGCCAATAACCGACCCTGTACAGGATCATAGCGTAAAGAGGTATACACACGCAGCACGGATGTATCCGGAGCGGCCTGCCCGGATGCTATCACAGCAGACTGTACCGAATCCTGGCCGGATGCCAGCCAGAAAGCTCTGAGGTCGCCGGGATAGGGCCGAATGATCATAGGAGATGGCACTCCGGCAGTCAGGGTCATCGAGGTGTAATCAGGTCCCGAATCGTATGACAACCGGTCATTCATAAAATAAGAAAAAGGAACAAAAACAAGCCAGGCAAGCACACTGATTAAAACAACCAGGGGAAGTGCCAGCCAGGGAGTACAGGGGTGGCGCATAAGAAAAAGATATACCCCCAAAATGGCAAAACAAACCGAAAGGGGCAATAAATATAATGATGTTTTTAATGCCGAAGCGATAAATACCGGAAAACGTGCCACCCGCAGCAGCTCAAGGCTGGAGCCCTGTGTCAGTGTTACAAAAAAACCGAACAGGGCGAAAAGCACGGTGCAGGATACGATGAACACCGCCGGTATCATCAGGGAGTTCTTCATAAAGAAAGAGTAACACGGCACCGGTGTGAATACAAGAACTTTTCATTACTATACAAAGAATTCCCGTTTCTACCAACAAGTTATCCACAGGTTCTACAGCCGAATTTCCTGCAGTATTCTGCATTTCTTTATAAGGAAAGAACTTCACATATTAAAACGCGAATGACTCTCTTTTACTCATTCGATCTGCTAAGTCCTTGCAGAGCAATGACTTATACAATGTCAAGTAGATACAGGCACAATAATTGCTTTTTTTTATATTTTTTTTTAGCATTTTGAGGGAGTAAAAGGTAAAAAACAGGGAATTTTATCCACAGGTTGTCCACACTGCCTGCAGGAGAATGAGCAAAGCAGGCAAACTGTCAAGGCATAAAAACAAAAAAAGGAGGTAAAAAACCTCCTTTTTATCTTTCATATAAAAACTGCAGCATGACGGGAACACTAAACAGGTTGCGGTCAGCCCAGAAAAACCTGACCGTTATTATCAATAGCAAGAATAGTCTTGCATTCCGAACAGCGGAACCTGCCTGCCTTGGTAGCTTTGAGCTTCTTTGAACAAATAGGGCATGAAAAGATCTTCGGGAATGTTTCGCTGCGTTCCTCGGTGCCAGTCGAGCGGAAAAACGCGATGGAGTCTTCAAGAGAATCTTTGATATTAAAAAACTGGGAGAACCCGAGCAGCTGAAACACCTCATACACCTTCGGCTGGATTTCAAGAAGAACAACATCCCCGCCCTTCGGCTTTACGAGCTTTAAAAATGCAGTAAAAGATCCTATGCCCGTGGAAGAAACATAGTTAAGGGCACCGCAATTGAAAATAAGACGGACAAATCCTGCTTCAACTACCTTTGAAACACGCTTCTGAAAGAAGCTGGAATTATAGGTATCTATATAGCCATTAAGGTAGAGAACAATGCACCCTTCCACGTCCTCAACTTTCTCCAGACGGATTTTCAGGCTGTCATCTTTTTCATCATCAAAACCTGGAATAATGCTGTTATTATTCATATCACTCCTACCGTCTAGAATATCGGTATTTTGTCAATTATCATTACTATAAACGGACATAAAAAAAAAGTCAAACAGACCATGGGGTCCATCCCCGGTCTACCGGCAACAATACACCGTTACAGGACGGAGATTCCACAAGACATACAGCGGCAGAAACGATCTCCTTTACGCTGATCAGGGTTCCATCCGGATTTTTTGCCGCAAGCTCGCGCCGCTGCACATCTGTCAGATACTCGGTATCAACAAAACCAGGACAAATCAGGTTACAGGTGATACCAAAACGCCCATAATGCTCGGCTACTGATCGGGTAAGTGAGGACAAGGCTGTTTTAGCAGCTCCATACGCTGGATTGCTGGAAAATCCGCGCACCGCATCGGTACGCGTTCCCCCGAACAGCAGTATCCGTCCCCATCCCCGGGCCATCATTCCGGGAAGCACAGCAGAAACCAGCTGCCCCGGTAAAATCAGGTTGTCAGAAACAACGTTTTCCCATTCTGCGGCAGTGGTATCATGCAGTTTCCTGGATAAAAACGGTCCCCAGGCAACACACAAAATATCAGTACACTCAGTCGCCTTCTCCAGTATAACACGCTTCGTTGATGAATCAAGCGGAAAAACAAGTGATTTTGCTCCGGTTTGTGCACACAACTGCCTGAATCCGGGAGAATCTGTCCTGCCGTGAATGGTCAAGTCTGCTCCCCGTGAGGCGAGTTCAAGCGAGAGTTGACGTCCGATACCCCCGGAACCGCCGATTATCAGAGTTTTTTTTCCGGCAACGCTGTGATCCACAGGAGCATAGTACCGGTAGAATCTTGACAAGACAAGGGCTACAGGTACAATCGGACACAGAATGAATCAAAAACCCGCTCTTTCGCACCTGCAGCCGGCTGACCGTGTCTGTGTGGTACTGTGCCGCCCCGAAGAAAGCCGGAATATCGGCTCTGTTTGCCGTGCAATGAAGAATTCCGGTCTGCGCATCCTGCGCATTGTCGGCTCCAGGGACGATTATAACGAAGAACAGGTAAGAACCCTTGCCCTGCACGCTGCCGACATCTGGAACGAGGCAGTTTTTTATACACCCGACATCGACGGGTTACGCTGCGCACTGAGCGACACAACCGTATCAGCAGGAACCACCCGCAGGGTGGGGCAGAAACGGAAATCCTGGGGTATGACACCCGAACAGTTTGCAGGGTTTGTGGCGGAACGTTCTGATGGATTGACAGCAGCGGTCTTTGGTAATGAGCGAACAGGATTAACAGATGAAGAACTGGAGGTCTGTTCCATAGCAGTCAATATCCCTTCTGATGAATCCTTTCCGTCCCTTAACCTTTCCCACGCGGTCCAGGTTGTCAGTTATTGCCTGTTCCGGGCCCTGGAAGGGAGGGACCGCGGGTATCAGCCGGTCTCGATGGAACGTCTTGAGCAGGGCATTTGTGCTATTGCTGGAAACCTTCAGCAGATCGGCATGTACCGGCAGGGAGGCCTTGATGCACACAACACACTGATGAAGTCAATCCTGTCCCGGGCAGCGTTATCCGAAACCGAACTGCGTCATCTTGAAAGCCTTTTTAACCGTATCGCATGGAAAAAAACCGGTCAGGAGACGGATCTTTCAGATTAAAATATCTTTTGCCTTCAGTATCTGATGCGGGCTGTAACAGGCCGAACGCCGTAAACAGTTAAACAACTCCCTGACATTCCCAGGCCAGGAGTGCAAGAGCAGCCGCTGCAGGGCACCCGCTGACGCTTCCTTGCCAAGATCTGCAAGGCACTGGCCAGCCAGAAGAGGAAGGTCTTCGGGGCGATCCCTGAGGGGCGGAAGGTGAATTCTGAGCACATCAATCCGTGACAGTAAATCTGCCCGAAACCGCTGCCGGGAAACTGCATCGGCAAGATCGCGGTTTGTAGCACACACCAAACGGAAATTGACGGAAACACTTGCCGGGGCCCCTATCGGGCGCACCACACCTTCTTCCAGGGCGCGCAGCAGTTTCACCTGAACGGCACCTTCCAGCTCACCGATTTCATCCAGGAACAGGGTACCCCCTTCAGCCTCTACCAGCACACCGGGAAGATCGCGGGCATCGGTAAACCCGCCGCGCCGGGAGCCGAACAGCTGGCTTTCTGCCAATGCTCCGCACAAACAGCCGACATTGCACGGTACAAAGGGATGTGCAGCCCGCACAGACAGGCGATGAACAAGCCGTGCTGCGACCTCCTTTCCTGTGCCGCTTTCACCGGTAAGCAGCACAGGAAAGGCTGAACGAGCCGCCTGCCGGATACGGACCAGCACCTGCATCATGGCAGGGCTGCGGGTCATAAAGCCGGGTAATACACCAAGCGGACCCTCCTGATGCGACACGTCAGAAACTGGCCCCTGCGAAAGAAAACCGGCGACCCGTTTTTCCAGAACAGAAAATTCAAGCGGACAGGTAAACCATTGAAGTGCTCCATACAACAGACAGCGTTGCTCCATGACACGGGAATACATGCTGCTGACAATAAACAGGGGAACCGCCGGAAACTCGCGGCAAAGCCTGTCCAGCAAAAAAAGGGCATCACAACCCTCGATAAACGGGTCAAACAAGATAACATCTGTTCGACCGCTGCGAAGCGAGGTAAACACACCAGGCGGCGCTGACTCCATCGATAACTTCCAAAACCCGGAAGATTGGCAGGCCAGAGTACGCCCAAGCAGAAGATTGGCAGATATGAGCAAGACTTTTTTCATTGTTCCTGTCCTTTCCTGTGGCTTGCAGGTTGTTGACAGGAGAGCGGACAAGAACAAAAAACGGCAACGACAAGTGCGTCGGAGCCGTCCTTTGTCAGGAAGAAGGACGGAACAGCCGGTATAAAACAAGCAACAGGTTATAGTACATATATTGGAATAAACGGAAAAATCTTAACGGATTTTTCATAATTTGCGGCACATATTCCAGGCCGCGGTTAAACAGGGCCTCTGAAACACGACGTTTGCGGTCGGAAAAGATATCGATTACATCACCGCTCCAGTAAAACAGACCGGATTTGAAACGATTGCGGTTGCGCCATACCCATCGCTGACGGCCCGGAATGCCGGAACCGGCCAGTACGAGAGAAGGGTTTGCCTTTATTATTGCAGTCAATATCCGCTGCTCCATGCTTCGGTGATAATAACCGGGGAATCGTCCTACCAGGCTGAGCCCCGGATAGGTGCTGCGCACATTCCGTTCTGCCTGTAAAAGGCTGCGCTGGCGGGCTCCGAGCAGATACACAGACTTGCGGTAGCGTTCAAGGATGCCGAGCATCTGTATGACAAAATGGAACGGATTATAGCGGCAGGCGTTCTTTTTGTGCAGAAACCGGATTCCGCGGATCAGGGAACGAGAGGTAGGAAGCACAAGGGATGCGGACTGCACCATTGTGCGATATTCGCCCCTGCGGCGTGCACGCAGCACATCCCAGAGGTTTACAAGCATGATATGCTGGGGGCCTTCCCTGGACAGCAAATCAAGCACTATGGCATCAAGATCTTCCGGTGAAACAATATCCACCGGTACTTTCAGAAATGTTATTCGTTGGGTTGCCACGATACTCTCTCCGTCAATGCCGTCTGCACGGCTGCAATGCCGTACAACGCGGCAGTTTCTGCCCGCAACACGTTGGTGCGAAAATGAACGCAGCAGAAACCCGCGTTTTGAAGCCGTTCCATTTCGCCGGGGGTCATCCCGCCTTCGGGGCCGACCGCCAGGGTCACTGTTTCCGGGCTGTCAACAAGATACCGATGCAGGCTCTCTCGCGCAAGGGGTTCTTCGCTTAACACCAGGCGCAGGGACGAAACAGGCCGCGAAGATTCGATTTGTTCCGTCAGGGCCAGGGCTTTTTCAAGATCCAGCGGTTCATACACCCTGGTGTCTACCGGAGAACCGCTTTGCTGACGGGCCTCCCGGGTAATACGCTGCCAGCGGGCTGTGCGTTCACGGCCGGCATGACCGCTTTCACTGGCCAGGCAGCGATCGCCAGTTACGGGAATAATCCGGGCAACCCCGGTTTCAGTAGCCTGACGGACCACCAGATCCATTCGCTGCCCCTTGATTATCCACTGCAGCAGGATTATGTGAGGTAAGGACGAAGAGAATCCGTCCTCCTGACGGACAACGGAAGCCTTGTCCGGTGATTCTGCGTTTTCGGAACACGGACCATCCAGTTTCAGTTGCAGAAAGCGTTCCCGCCGGTTTACCGTAACAACCCGAAGCCGGCAGGTTCTGCCGTCAGGCAGACGTCCTTCAATTACATTACCTTCACGCAGGCGCCGTACGCCTGCAAGATAATGCCATGCATCGCCTTCCAGTCGCAGCTGTCCGGCCGGATCAGGGTAGCGGTCCAGCAAATACTGACGCATACAGGCGGTCAGGGGGCAGCTGCAGCTGAATCAGTCGGGGCAGCTGCAGCTGAATCAGTCGGGGCAGTTGCAGCTGAACCGGTCAGGGCAGCTGCAGCAGAGGCCCGCTCCTTTTGCAATTCCTGAACATTCTTTGCCTCGCGGATACGGGCAGGTAAATCCGGTGAACCGATCAGTTCAACCGCACGCTGCAACTGAATATCAAATTCCAGGTCATACAGGGGAGCAATATGGGTGCGATAGAATTCCTGCATTATCATACGTCGAAGAATACGCACCGGTACCGGGTAGCGGCGGAACAGCTGCTGCGCGAAGGCTTCTGCCTGGGCGCTGCTCAATTCCTGACGACCGGAAACAAAATCGGCAATCTCGGTGGTCTGAAGCAGGGCAGACAGGTGTTTTTCGTCATCGTCAGTCAGCTCGGGAAAGGCAACCTCAATATCCGGCGGGACACCGGCCTTGTCGATAGTTGCACCGCTGGGTGAATAATAACGGGCGATCGTCAATTTAATTGCATCTCGGCTGATGAGTTCCTGCACCTGCTGAACAGAGCCCTTGCCGTAGGTCGTTTCGCCAACAAGATAGGCAACCCGATGGTCCTTGAGGGCGCCCGCAAGGATTTCACTGGCGCTTGCCGAACCCCGGTTTATCAGAACCACTACAGGAACAGAATCCCTGAAGGTGGTTCTGGAGCGGCGGGCGGTAAATTCCCTGTTCTCGCGGTTTATGCGGGATCGGGTCGAAACAATAACCCCGGTATCAATAAATTTGTCGGCTACATCTACAACGCTGGTAATCAGACCGCCGGGATTGTTGCGGACATCGATGATCAGGCCGCTGTAGCCGTCCTTCTTGAAGCTGTCCAGGGCTTCCTGTACCCGTGCCTCGGTCAGGGGAGTAAATTCGATGATGCGGATATACCCGATTCCGTTATCCATCATGGCATAGCGTACGGTGGGTACCTCGATAAGAGCCCGGGTCAGGGTAACGGGGAATTCCATGTTTCTGCCCCGTCTGAGAAGAATGGTAACTGTCGTCCCGACACGGCCGCGCAGACGGTCAAGAACCTCTTCCATGCTGATGTCGGCAGTTGGCTGTCCGTCTATTTCAATGATAAGGTCGCCGGGCTGCACACCGGCCCGCCATCCGGGGGTGCCTTCGATAGGGGAGGCAACCTCCACCCAGGCAGGCTTTTCGGGTGTAGAGGTCAACGGTTTGGTAATGGAAAGACCAACACCGCCGAAAGAACCTGTTGTCGTATCCCGCAAACTGGTTCCCATCAGGCTGTTTGCATCAACATATGCCGTGTACGGATCATCCAGCGCCTCCAGCATCCCCCGAAGGGCGCCTTCATACAAAATACGGGGATCAACATCGTCCACATAGTTCTGCAATACAAAATTATACACAAACTGCACAATCTGCATGTAGCGGGACTGGGATTCCATAACCTCATTCTGTCCCTGGGCGAAAACAACCGGTGAAAGAAGCACAAAAACCGCCAGAAAGACACAAAACAGGGCGGCTCCAAAACAAATTCTCTTGGTAGTCATGCGCACATTGTCGAACCAATGCATTGCCTTTGTCAAGGTAAACAATGATACTGCCGGATACATCAGCCCTGTGTTAATTGAACAACACTTTCCCCTTGACCGGCGTTGCCATGTTGCGTACACTTCCTTATAACCATGAGCAGACAAACCGGCATCTACACAGCATTTACGTGTTATGAAATCTTCAGACTGGTGATACTGCTTCACTACAGCGCGTTGACCGGCCTGACTGACCCCGTGCTTTTATGGTACCTGGCTGTTCCCCTGCTTGTACTTCCTGCAGGTTTGTTTGTTTCTCTTGCTCTCAATGAATACCGTTTCAAGGATGCCTTACCCCTGATCACCCTGATCAAGGGGCTGTCGCTGACAGGTGCCGTTGCCTATATAATCCGGAGCTTTCCGGATGCGGTGCGCTTTGGCGGACTCACATCCTTTGTAGGGCTTCGTATTATCGGTGTAGCCCTTCTGCTTGCCCTGGTTGACCTGATTCCGGGGATATACTGCGCACTAAGAGGCAGGTCAGTATGCACATAATACCGATAGCCAGCGGGAAAGGCGGTGTCGGAAAAAGTCTGCTCTCGGCAAACCTTGCCATAGCCCTGGGGCAGGCAGGAAAACGGGTATTGCTCGCAGATCTTGATCTTGGGGCCTCAAA
>CAZXJV010000002.1:0-82646 GCA_964641135.1 uncultured Treponema sp.
AACCGTTGTACCGCAAGGTACCGGGGGTTCGAATCCCCCTCTCTCCGTTGAGCCTTCAGCTTCGCTGGTTATAAGTTAAAAAAAGTAAAAGTGATATCTGGAGAGATGTCCGAGTGGTCGAAGGTGCACGCTTGGAAGGCGTGTGTGCTCGAGAGAGTACCGAGGGTTCGAATCCCTCTCTCTCCGTACAGAAAGAAAGACCGGCTAGCAGAGGGATTCGATCCGGAGTCCCCGCCGAGCCGGTCAAAGGGCAAACCGTTTCGGATGGCCCAGGTCCTATGCAAGGCATGTGTACTGAACTCCGCCAGATCCGGAAGGAAGCAACGGCAGGTACGCTATGACTGTGCCGTAGTGTACCTGGGCCTCCCGAAACGGTTTTTTTTTGGAGGAAACGATATGAGAACTCTTGGTACCGTTGTTCGCGGCATCCGCACCCCTGTTATTCGGGGCGGAGATGATCTGGTTTCCCTTGTTGCCGACAGTGTTGTCTCGGCAGCACACAGTGCATCTTTTTCGTTCAACGATCGGGACATTGTTGCCGTAACTGAATCGGTAGTTGCCCGGGCCTACGGGAATTATGCCGGTGTTGACGCTATTGCCGGCGATGTGCGTACCAAGTTTGCTGCCGATACCATCGGTGTTGTATTTCCCATCCTGTCGCGCAACCGTTTTGCGATCTGTCTGCGGGGAATTGCCCGCGGCATGAAAAAAATCTATCTGCAGCTATCCTATCCGGCAGATGAGGTGGGAAACCACCTCTTTGACGAAGAACTCCTTGACGAAAAAGGCATCAATCCCTGGAGCGATGTTCTGGATGAAGCGGCCTACCGCGAGGCATTCGGTTTTCAAAAGCATCCTTTTACCGGTGTTGACTACGTTGAGTACTATAGTTCCCTGATACGCGGGGAGGGCTGCGAGGTTGAGCTGGTGTTTGCGAACCGCTGCGAGGCCATCCTTGCTCATACCAAAGATGTTTTGGCCTGCGACATGCATACCCGGCACAAAACACGCTCCCGGCTGGAAAAAGCAGGTGCCCGCCGGGTCCTGACCCTGGACGGCCTGATGAACGCCCCGGTTAACGGCTCCGGTTACAACGAGGAATTCGGTCTGTTGGGTTCCAACAAGGCAACCGAGGAGTCCGTAAAACTCTTTCCCCGCGACTGCCAGCGTTTTGTGGACACCCTGCAGGCAGCTCTTGTTGAACGTACCGGCAAGCATATCGAGACCATGATTTATGGAGACGGCGCCTTCAAGGACCCCGTTGGAAAGATCTGGGAGCTTGCCGATCCGGTCGTTTCCCCTGCCTTTACCGCCGGACTTGCCGGTACACCGAACGAGGTCAAGCTCAAGTATCTTGCAGATAACGATTTTTCGGGCCTTTCCGGTGCCGCACTGACAGCTGCCATCAAGCACAGCATCCAGGGCAAGGAGGGCGACCTCAAGGGGGCCATGGCTTCCCAGGGGACAACTCCGCGTCAGCTCACAGACCTTATCGGCTCTTTGTGCGACCTGACCTCCGGATCAGGCGACAAGGGCACTCCGGTGGTTCTTGTTCAGGGCTACTTTGATAATTACGCCAGCGAAGAATAAGAGCCGCCGCCATGAAAATCCTGCTTGCCGGCGTTAACGCAAAATATGTGCATACCAATCTTGCTGTCCGCATACTTCGTGCGTTTTTGGAGCAGCGGTGTGTGCCGGTCCATTCCGGGGCGGTAACTGTTCAGATCGCCGAGTGGAATGTTAATGAACCTGTTTCTTCCATAGTTCGCGGCGTTCTGGAAAGCGGGGCAGAGGCGGTCTTTTTTTCGACCTATATCTGGAACCGCCGCGCGGTTTTAGACGCAGCGGACGCCCTGCGTGCAGTCCAGCCGGAGCTCATCATCGGTTTGGGAGGCCCCGAGGCCGCAAGTGTTCCCGAAACAACCCTCGGCGACTGCCCTGCAGCCGACCTCGTTATCACCGGCGAGGGGGAACTGACTTTAAGCGAAACCCTGGAGCGCCTCTGGGCTGTACGCAGCCACACGGCGGAAGGCCGCCTTCTTGCCCTTACCGGCGTCCCCGGACTGGTAATACGAGAGCGGGCAACGCAATGCCTCAGCCGGGCCGTCCCGCGTTCGCCCATCGAGGATCTGGACCTTGTTCCCTTTCCTTATGCCGGGGGCTTTGATTTTGATCCTGAAAACCGCATTGTCTATTACGAAACCAGCCGGGGCTGTCCCTTCTCCTGCGCCTATTGTCTTTCGGCGGTAGAACGGGGCGTGCGATGGTATCCGCTTGAGCGTGTGCTCGGCGAGGTGGAATGGTTTCTCGAACGCCGCATACCTCTGGTCAAGCTGACCGACCGCACCTTTAATCTGGACGGGCCGCGTTCGCGGGCGGTGTGGGAGCGCATCCGTGATCGCTGGAACGGTGTTACCTGTTTCCATTTCGAGATTTCTGCAGCCCTTCTGGATGATGCCGATTTTGCGGTGCTTGAAACCCTGCCTGCCGGTGCAGTTCAGTTCGAGATCGGGATTCAGAGCACCAACCCCGCAACCCTTGCCGCGGTGTCGCGGACCGGCGATTTTGTAAGTCTTGCACAGCGCATCAGGCGTATACCGCGCACCATTCATACCCATGTGGATCTGATTGCCGGCCTGCCGCATGAGGGGCTTGAGTCCCTTGCCCTGTCGGTAAACCGGGTGTTCGCCCTGGGAGCGGATATGCTGCAGCTGGGGTTTTTGAAGGTACTTCCCGGTGCGCCGATGGCTGCCATCGCCGCGGCCGATCCTGCCTGGCGGGTAACGCCTGCGCCGCCTTATGAGGTGCTTGCCACCCCGGATCTTTCCTGGGAGGAGCTTCTCACGGTAAAGGATGTAGAGCAGGTGCTGGACAGCTGGTACAACTCCGGCCTGATGCGCGAAACACTGAGTTTTCTGGCCTGGCGTTCGCCGTTCTGCCTGCCGGGGCTGCCTGCAGCCTGGGAGGTCTTCCGCGGCCTTGCCGGCTGGATACGGCGCTGGTACCCCGACGGGCAGCTGTATCTGCCCCGGCGCATGCAGGACAGCTTTGCCTGTCTTGCCGCCTGGATTACCTCGGGTGAAGATGGCGCGCCGGCGGGGCCCGGGAGCAAAGCTGCTTTGGAGCGGCTCAGGCTGGATTACCTCTTGCAAGCAAAACCCGGGACCTTTCCTGCCTGGTATGAACGGCGCTACGACAAAACCGCCCATCAGCGGGCCCTCGAGGTTTGCGCTGTGGCCGCTGAGAGCGCGGCACCAGCTGTTGATGGCGGTTCTGCAGCCGCCGCATCCGGTTCAGCGGGCAGTTCCCGGGCGCCCTCCCGGCGGGTGTTGTATGCTGCAAGTGAATGGGACAGCTTTGATTTTTCGCTCGGCCCTGTCCCCCTTGTATTGTCCCGCGGTGATTCCCCTGAAACCTCTGCCGCACGCATGAGCGGCGGTCTTCTTGTTCGGTATGGTCCCCGCGGCGTCCCGGCGCGGGTGGTCTGGTCTGATTAATGCTATATGGAGCCAAGTTCAAAAGTCGGTTGCTTGTGAAAGTGCCTATATGTAAAAACATATACTGTTTTTACATTTTATATGTTGACTGCTGCATTTTTTCACACTAGCATATGTGTATGAGAACAACTCTTATTCTTGAAGATGAAACAATGATACAGCTCAAGGAAATGGCGGTGCGTGATTCCAGAACCCTCACCGAGGTTGTTGCCGAGACACTTGCCCGTGGTCTGGGGCGCAGGGATGTCCGTTCAGCACAGCCGTGGACCTGCCTTTCTTATGACATGGGCGGCGGTTTTGACTACGTCCGGGCCTGGGACCGGATTAACGAGCTGGAAGCTGCTGCGGTTGCAGAAAAAATGGATCTGCGTAAATGATTATTCCCGATCTCAATATACTTTTGTACGCGGTTGATTCCTCCTCTCCCCGTAATCGCGAGGCAACAGGCTGGCTCCAGGAGGCAGTGAATTCGGGTAAAGAGCTCATCGGTATACCCTGGGTTGTGCATCTTGGATTTCTGCGGTTAACAACCAATCCCCGGGTCTTTACCCGTCCCTTGACTGTGGAGGCAGCAACTGCCTGGCTTGAATCGCTGGAAGAACATCCCTCGGTGCGAATGTTGAACCCGGGCGACTCCCATCCGGGAATCCTGCGCCATCTGCTTTTGATGCTGGGAACCGGTGCCAACCTGGTAACCGATGCCCACCTTGCTGCCCTGGCCCTTGAGCACAACGCCACCCTTGCAACCGGCGACCGCGATTTTTCCCGCTTCCAGGGGCTTAAAACGGTATTTGTGTTTTAGATCAAGGACAGCATAACGAGCTTTTTTTATCTTTTTTTCGTTTTCTCTCCAAAAACGCCAAACATGCACTAGAATATAGATATGCGCAATCCCTTCAACTCACTGCGTTTCAGGTTTGTCCTGTTCGCTTCCGTATTTATTCTTGGCATGAGCGTTACTGTTACCCTGATAACCATAAACACGCTTGTTGAAACCGCTACCAGTGTATTTGCCCGGACAGCACTGCCGCAGGCCCGCCGGATTGCGGAGCACATTGAACCCGCCCGGTATCAGGAGCTGGTGCGTTCCCTGGATGAGTCTCATCCGTACTACGAAGAACTGCGTGTATGGATGCTGGAAGAAAAAAAACAAAGCGGCAGTCACTTTTTGTATACTATGAGCCGCTCAGCAGACGGTGTGTGGAGATATATTGTTGACGGCAGCGCACCGCCCGACAGTGAACTGTTTTCTGCCCTTGGAGATGAAGAAGATATAAGCGATTTTGGCCCGAGCTTTCTGGATGCCTTTGAAAACACCAGGGAGACCTGGTCTTCCCTGGAGTATCAGGAACAGTGGGGCTGGCTTATCTCGGTCTATGTTCCGGTGAAGGATTCGGCCGGCCGGGTTATTGGTATTGTTGGTTCCGATTTTGACGCCTCCGGGCTACGTCATCAGATGCAGGTATTTACCCGCCGCCAGATTGTATGGGGAGCAGTCGCCCTGGCTGCGGGTATTGCAATGGTACTGTTTCTTTCAACCATCATCTTTGCTCCCATCCGCCGGATAAGCGAACCGCTTTCTGTCATGGCTGCCGGTGCCGGGGATCTGACCATGCAGATACCGGTGCATGGTCATAATGAAATATGTGAACTCGCCGACAATTTTAACGCCTTTGTCCGCTCGCTGCGGGTAATTGTAGGAGGCATCCGGCATCAGGTAGATTCTCTGACCGCAACGGGTTCCGGCCTTGCGGATGACGCGGTGGAGGCCTCCAACCAGCTGGGCGCCCTTCTCGGGGCAGTTGATCAGATAAATGAACTGACAGTCAACCAGGATGCCCGTACTGCCGGTACAATGGAAGCAATAGGCCTTTTGCAGGCCAATATCCGTCGCCTTGAATCAGAGATACAGTCTCAAACATCCGCGCTGTCCCAGTCGTTTGCCGCCATTGAAGAAAAGACGGCAAATATTGAGTCTGTCAACACCATCATAGGAAGGGTGAGCGAACAGTACGGGCAGCTTGTTGCCGATGCCGAAAGCGGCAGGCAGCTGCAGGAAGATGTAGCCGCCCGCATTGCCGATATCCGGCTTCATTCGGAAGGTCTTTCCGAGGCAAATGCCCTTATTCAGACTATCGCCGATCAAACCAACCTTTTGGCCATGAACGCCGCGATCGAAGCTGCTCATGCCGGGGACGCAGGGCGCGGTTTCGCGGTGGTTGCCGATGAAATACGCAAGCTTGCTGCCACCTCCCTTGAACAGTCTCATTCCATCCGCAAGCAGCTGGACGGCATCACTATAGGTATTAGCGAGATTGTTGATGCCTCTGACCATTCACTGGAAGGGTTTTCGCATATCTTTTCACGGGTGGGTCAGCTGGAAACCCTTGTTTTGGAGCTGCAGCGGGCCATGGACGAGCAGAGTACCGGATCTCGCGAAATAAATGCCAGCATGTCCGCCATCCATGAGAGCAGCGGCCAGATCACCGGCAGTACCGGTAAAATCCGCTCTGAAAGCATAGAAGCCTTCAACAGTGTTGCCGAGCTCAGGCGTAGCGCAGCGTCTATCCGGGATCAGGCTGAGGATGTACGTCTCAAGGCAGACGCAATACGGCGCATCGCCGCCGGTGTAAACGACGCTGCCGAGCGAAATCAGGTTGATATCGGTGCCGTCGCTGAAAGCCTTGCACGCTTCATGGTGTAGTGCTTCATTACGCACCAAACAGCCCGGCATCCTGAAAACGTACTTTCTGTACTGACATATTTTACCTCCTGCAATATACTGTGGGGTATAAACCCCTGTGCGGAGGTTCTCCATGTCAGCTTACACTGTTCTGGCCGGATCAAACCGGGTCCGGCGCTCAATCATGATAGCCGTTACCTTGCTGCTGTACGGCATGGCCGGTGCCGCAGCCGAGGTTGTGTATTTTCAGTTATCGGCCGACCAGGGCTTCCCCATGGTTGGCGCTTCTTCCCGTCTGCAGGACCCCCGGGAACGGATCAGTTATCACGAGTACAATCTTTTTGACCGCTCCATCGATACTGCCTGGGTCGAAGGCGTCGAAGGACAGGGAATCGGCGAGCGGGTGTGGTTTTCTGTCGAGCCTTATATTCAGGCCCTTCAGATCATCAACGGGTATGCCCAGACAGCAACCCTGCATGCGTTTAATTCGCGCGTCCGTGAACTCAAGCTGAGCCTGTGGGCTACGGCCAGCCATGAAATGATGATCAACGAAATCGGACCAGTTGCGGAGGGCATCCTTGTTCAGGATCTGGGAATTCTGACTCTTCTGGATACCAGGACGATGCAGACGCTTCCTCTGTCAATCGACTGGGGCCGCGCAGAACAGGCTTTGAGGTCGTTCATTGAAACCCTTCCGCTTCCCCCGCACGGTTTTGACCTGTATCCCGGCTATCTGATAGTCTGTGAAATCGTTTCTGTGTATCCGGGTTCGCGTTACCAGGACACCTGTATTGCCGAAATCAGCTGGACGGTCAAACCCGAACAAGCCGGCCCCGGCGGAATCAGGCGAAGCGATCTGGGCGGGCAGTGGGTTTCTTCTGTCGGTACACCCCGCAAAAGCATCATTTTTAACTGGGGCCCCTTTGCCGGGGATCAGGAGTATTATATCCATGGCCCGGATAGTGAGCTGCTTGACACCGGTTCCTGGTCGCTGGGGCCCGGCGGACTTATCATGGAGTCTGACGGACGCGGAATGATACAGCAGTGGCCTTCTGTCAGAATCTCTTCGGACAGTCTCATCCTTTCCGGCGATGGCAAAGAAGAGATATTCAACAGGGTGCGTTATTGATGAATCTTTCAGGCGAAAAACCGCATAAAAACGACCGTCCCCGCGCAGCCCTGTTGTATGACTTTGATAAAACCCTGTGTCCCCGGGATATGCAGGAATACAGTTTTATCCCCGGTCTGGGCATCACTCCCCAGGCCTTCTGGAGCGAGGCGGGCAAACTTTCCTCTGCCGGTATGGACAGCATTCTTGCCTATATGTACCTGATGCTTAAAAAGGCCCGAGAGGCTGACCGCCCCATCCGACGTGAAAACTTTGTAGAATTGGGGCAGCATATCGATTTTTTCCCGGGTGTTACCGACTGGTTTACCCGCATGACTGCCTACGGCAGTGAGCGGGGACTTGAAGTTGAACATTACATTATTTCCTCCGGGTTGCGTGAAATTATAGAAGGCTCGGCTATCGGGAAGGCTTTTAGAAAGATCTACGCCTGCGAGTTCCATTACGACGCCAGCGGTGTTGCAGACTGGCCTCTGGTCTCGGTCAACTACACAACAAAGACTCAGTTCCTGTTCCGCATCAACAAGGGTGTGCTGGATCAAAGCGATGATGCATCCCTTAACCGCTGGGTTCCCGAGGAGGACAGGCCCGTTCCCTTCCGGAACATGGTCTACCTTGGCGACGGGTTAACCGATGTGCCGTGCATGAAGCTGGTTAAATCCCATGGCGGCCGGTCCATAGCGGTGTACCAGCGCGGCAGGAAGGCGGCTGTTTCCGATCTGCTGCGTCATGACCGGGTAGATTTTCTGGCTCTTGCCAATTATTCTGACGGTTCCGAGCTGGATTCGCTGGTTCGCGGCATTATTGATGATATTGCAGTTCGTTCTGTACTGGACGCCGAGCACCGGCGCCAGGTAAAAAATCTTGGATAAAAAAGGAAAAGAAAAGGAAAATTCTACGTGTATGTGTACTGGTTATCCTGGCCTGTGCAGCCATCGGGTGCGGTGGCGCGCCTGAACCGCTTCAGGGCGCCGAGCGCGACGCCGTTATAGGCCGCGTCTTTAATGTGAAGCTCCTGTGGGAACCTGCCTGGGAGTATCCCCATATAAAGAATTCGGACTGGATTGTAGAGAAGCATGTCGAGCAGGATGGTGTAATAGCTGTGGGAACCGGTGTATCCAGTTACAATCCCGAGGACTACGTCGGGTTTACCCATCTTGACGGTGAGCTTGCCATGGTCACGTTTTATAAACGCCGTGATACAAACGGTTTGGATGTGTACCGGTATTTCTTTTACAAGGACGGCACGCTTGTTCATGCCGAAGAATCCGACACAGAAATGGGACAAACCCGGCCGGTTAAACCGGATTCAAAGGATATGGCCCGTCTTTCCAGGCTTATAAAGGACTTCTCCCCGGAACTTGCGGATATCATTGCCCGCTGGCAGACCGAGCAGCAGCATCATGACCGCAGACGCAGGATTGAAACCATAGACCTTCGTCATCTGGCTGGCCTGCGTCCGTTAACCGGAGCTGCCCAGTTGCTGAGGGATGCGGAATTTATTGACGGTTTAAAGGCACTGTGCTCCGGCAAGGAATGGCTCTATGACGCCCTGTGGTCCTGGCTTGCCGGCAACCCCACGGTGGAGCGGATGCCCGATGGAACCGGGATTGTTGTGCGCACTTCTGCGTCCCGGGACGCAGACGGAAACACCATCGATGAAATAATTCTTGCTGTGGATTTTTCCAACGGAGTATTGGTGATCGGTTATTATCTTCGGGACCATTATAACCCGGGACGATACACCCAGACCGGAAGCCCTGCAAGCGACAGTATTCTGGATGTGATGCGTCCCTATATGCCTGTCGAGGAATCCTACGAGTATGAGGGTGAAGACTGCTGCGGCGACTACGAGGGTGAATACCCTGATGGCGACTACTATGAGGGTGGTTACTATGAAGAGGACTACGATGGCGGTCCCTACGGCGGCGATGAATATTACGATGAGTATGACCACTATGATGAACGATGATGTGCATTGTAAGTCATAAAAAATGAGCGTGGAGGAAGAATATGGCGGTAAAGATCGCGGCGCTGGCGGTTCTGGTTTTAGTTTTAGCGGGCTGTGAGGCCCGGCTTGATATTGCTGCCCGCCGGGATTCCATGCCTGTTCGCGCTGATATTGCGCGGATTCATGATCTGCGTTTTGGCGAACAGATCCGTTCGGCCCCTGATGAGGAACCCCGCTGGCTGCTTTTACTGTATCCTGTGATAGAAGACAGACTCTATGGCTTTCTCAGACTGGATGACGGCGGACAGGTGTTCCGGTATTACTTCAGGGACGGTGCTCTTGTTTCTGTTTGGGCTGAGCAGAGCGGCGGTTCCGGCGAAAGCCTTGTGTTTTTTACGCGACGCGACCGGGTGTTCTGGTATGACTGGTTCGATCCATCCAACCCCCGCGGGTATCGTGAGTCCGGGGGCAGGCGACCTGCTGCGCGTGAGCGCCTGCTTTTTGATCGAGCCCTTGAAGTTTTGCCGTCACGCATTGCCACTGAACTGTCCCGCTGGAAGGTCGATCATCAGTGGTACGAGGCCCTTCTCAAGACCGATCATCTGCCGCTTTTACATCTTCAGGAACAGCGGTTTGATCTGACTCCTTCCTCTTTGCTGGCGGACCCGGCTTTTTCTGAACGGCTGGGCCGCCTGCTGGAGCGCGACCCCGCACGTGATGACCTTCTTGCCATGATCGCCGGAAACTCCCGCCTGGTATGGCCGGATGCTGAAGACCGGCTGCTGCTTGTAGAACCCCGTCAGCCGGTGAGCCTTCCGCCCGGGAACACCCCGCCGACTACAGATATCCTCATTGCAGTTGATTTTGCGGTTAACGGCCTGTATATCGGCTACGGTACCCGTCAGGGGGACGTGCTGCCGACCATGCTGCGCGATGCCCCTCTGGAGGCTCCTCCGCTGCAGCGGCTTTTTAGCAAGTTTGAAGTGATTCCACAGTAATGAAAAAAGCCGGTGGATTTTTTCTGATTCTGATAAGCCTTGCTGCAATACTCAGTCTTGCCGGCTGCAGCCGTCAGCAGGAACGGTATGCAGCGCATGTTACTGCTATGGTTGATGAGGTTTTAGTGCCAGCAAGCCGCTGGCAGCCATATTCTGTCACCAAACGCGAAGATACTGCTGTCTGGAAAATTGATTTTTATCCAGCACACGATAATGCTGTTCCTGTTTTTGTGAGCTATGAAGATGCTCTGGACCCCAGAAGCCGGTATTACACCTTTGTGAACAGGGCTCCGGTGTATGCTAATGAAACCCTTACTATCGGCAATGAATACATTGGTTTGTCGTACTACTTTAAAGATGGCTCACCCTTTTTTATGGAAAAGACAGATAGCCGCTCCCGTAAAACAAAACAGGGGCGTGTGGATCTTCTTGATCGACTGCGAATTTTCTTGATGTTTGGAAAAATTCCGGACGCAGTACGGGAGCAGGTGGACTGGTGGCAGGATAACTGGATGACCATGAATCTTTCCCGCCATCCCGGTTCTATTAACGTGAGGTTTTCCTCACTTCCTTCCGACAGTACACCGGCGGCCTTTATGCTTGATGATCCCGAGTTTGTAGCAGGCCTGCATGCCCTCACTCTGTCTCATCCTGAAATCCATGAGGATTTGCTTAAATGGCTTTTAACCGCGGCTCAGGCGGAGATTCTGCCGGGCAGGAGCGCCGTGATTGTGCGCCCGGTATCACCGGTTGTATTCGGCTCCTGGAAGACTGATGATCTGGTACTGGCTGTTGATAATTTACATGGCGGCATCGCTTTGGGCATAGCTCTGGAGAATAATCCTGCCCGGCGCCTGTATCTATCTGCCGGTTATGTTGAACACATGGTTATTGATGCCTTGATGGAGCGGTATTGACGGGTTCGCTGTCAGCAGTATAGAATTAATTATTATTTTTTAGGAGAAACGCCCGGTCATGAACACCCAATTCCAGTTTCTGACAGTCAGGTCCGCAGCCACTGTTGTGATTTACGGGAGAGGTGTGCCCTTAGCGGAAAACCGTGACCGGATTGAACACAGACTGGAGCAGCAGTAACAGTCTGAGTGTAAACCGTACACGCAGCCGCGGCCGCCTCTTTTAAAACAAGGGGCGGCCGCGGTTTTTTTTATGCCCGGCCGGGTTTTCCTCCTGCGGATGTCGGGGAAACACCGTATCCCCTGAAGTGAGGTGTTCCGGGGCCGGGCGGTACCAGGGAGAAACAAAGATGATAGACATACAGAACCTTTCAAAGGATTTCGGCGGGACTGTAATACTTGACGGTATTACACTGAGACTTGACCCGGCGGAGAAGACCGGCCTGATCGGGCGCAACGGCGCCGGCAAGACCACTTTAGTCAAGATACTGACCGGTGAGGATGACGACTTTTCCGGGCGCGTGAGTCAGACGGGCGGAGTTCGCGTTGCGTACGTCCCTCAATATTTTCCGGAATTTGAGGGAACTGCCCGGGATTTTTTGCTGGAACCGGTATATGCGCTGCGTGCGGAGCTTGCCGCTCTGGAAGAAAAGATGGGGCTCTGCAGCGGCCGTGAGCTGGAACGGGTTTTTGAGACGTATGGACTGACTCGGGCGCGCTATGATGCTGTTTCTGGTGACGAGGCAGAGGACCGGGCGCTTCGGTTTCTGGACGGGCTGGGCCTTGCCGGTTGTGCTGATACCCCGACGGCTGTCCTTTCCGGTGGCGAGCGCAATGTGCTCGCGTTAGGGAGGGCTGTTTTGGAACGGCCTGACCTGTTGATTCTTGATGAGCCGGGCAACCATCTTGATATAAGGGGACTGTCCTGGCTTGAAGGCTTTATCCGGGACTGGCCGGGTGCTGTGCTGGTAATATCGCATAACCGGTATCTGCTGGACCGTTCTGTAGCCCGCATAGTCGAGCTTGAAGCGGGCAAGGTTGATTCCTTTACTGGTAACTACTCGGGCTGGCGGATGGAGCGTCTGCGCCGTGCGGTATCCGGCGAGATGGCGTACCGAGCGGACCAGAAAAAGATTGAGCGGCTGGAAGCCCTGGTCAAGCGTTTTGAACAGATTTGCCGCGCCACAGCAGATCCTGCCTGGGGAAAAAGGCTGCGTTCGCGCCGTACCCAGCTGGCAAAAACAAAGGAACGTGCGGCCGAAAAACCGGTTGATCCTGATTCTTCCTTTGCGGTGCGCTTTGACACCGAAGCCTCCCGGGCACGGCTGGCATTGAAGGTTGCGGGCCTTGATTGCCGCATCGGGGACCGGGTGCTTCTGGAAGATGTTGAGCTGGTGATTGAAACGGGTGAGCGGGTAGCGCTGGTCGGCCCTAACGGGTCGGGGAAGACTACCTTTTTGAGAACCTTGAAGGCCTGTGCTGCTGATGAAAGGGAAGTGCGCTTTGGTCCCAGCATGAAGGTTGCCTGGTGCGATCAGCATGGCGAGAGCCTGGACCGGAGCGCCAGCCTGCTGGATGTCTGTGTCGGAGCCGGTTCTCTTAATTTCGACGCTGCATGGAAGGCCCTCGCTCCCTTTCTTTTTGACCGGGAGGATCTATACCGAACGGTAGGTACGCTGTCCGGAGGTGAGTTGAACCGGCTGCAGCTGGCCCTTGCTGTTATAGCACGGGCCAACTTTCTGATCCTGGACGAGCCGACCAACCATCTGGATATTCCGGCCTGCGAGGCGGTCGAGGATGCTTTGACCGAATTTGCCGGTACCATACTGGTTGTTTCTCATGACCGCTATTTTCTGGACCGCATTGCTACACGGGTTATCGAGATAGATGACGGCGAGCTGGTAGCCTGGGATGGCAACTTTTCGGAGTATTGGTTCAGGCGGTGGGGCCGTGCTGTGGGCAGTCCGTTCGCAGGGCAGACCGGGCAGGCTTCCGGCGGAAGGAGCGGCGCCGCTGGCATTGCAGACCGCGGGCGCAAGCTTGCGGCCGCAGGCTTACCGGAAGTGTCAAAAAGCGCGGCAGAGCTTGAGCGGCGGATTGTCGAGCTGGAGGCCGAACGCGAGACCCTGGAGCGTGAAACCGGCGAAGCCTATTCTGCCGGGGAACTTAAGCGTGCCCGGGAGCTTGGCAACCGCCTTGCAGCGTTGAGCCGCAGAATAGATGACTTATACCGGCAATGGGCTTGATTTAAGTATAATTACAGAGTATACAGTATTTATAAAGTATGCCCTGAAAACCGCACTGGTTTTCAGGGCTGAAACCCCGATCAAGGAGGGAAGAAAATGGGCAAGACTCTTGCACAGAAAATTTTTGAATCACATGTGGTGGACAAGCCGTTCGGCCAGGCCTGGGTGCTCAAGCTGGACCGGGTATTCTGCCATGAAATTACCACTCCGGTGGCCATTAACGATCTGGTAAGCCGCGGTATGGATAGCGTGTTCGATGCTGATAAAATTAAGGCTGTTATCGATCATGTAACTCCGGCAAAGGATTCCAAGACCGCCGAGCAGGGCCGGGTGCTTCGCTTGTGGGCTGACCGTCACGGAATTAAAGACTTTTTTGATATCGGCCGCAATGGCGTCTGTCATGCCCTGTTTCCGGAACGCGGTTTTGTACGGCCGGGCTATACTATCATCATGGGTGACAGCCATACCTGTACCCATGGAGCCTTCGGTGCCTTTGCTGCCGGTGTCGGCACAACAGACCTTGAAGTTGGAATCCTCAAGGGTGTGTGCGCCTTTCAGGATCCCGGAACCATCAAGTTTGAGCTCACCGGTGCATTGAAGCCCGGGGTAACGCCCAAGGATGTTATCTTGTCGATCATCAAGCTGATCGGGGTAAACGGGGCGACCAACAAGGTAATGGAATTCACCGGCGAAGCGGTGAGCGCCATGTCCATGGAAGGGCGAATGACAGTGTGCAATATGGCCATCGAGGCAGGGGGAACCTGCGGCGTGTGCATGCCGGATGCAGTGACTGTTGATTATCTGTGGAAATTTATCGGCCCTGAGGGTGACGGAAGCTATAAAACGAAAGAAGAGGCTTTGGCCGATTTCCGAAAGTGGCATTCTGACCCTGATGCGGTATATGACGCGGTGCACAAAATCGATGTTTCGACTATTGAACCGGTAGCTACTTTCGGTTTTAAACCGGATCAGGTCAAGACCATCAAGGAATTGACGGGTACAAAGGTTGATCAGGTGTACATCGGAAGCTGTACAAACGGTCGTATCGAGGATCTGCGCCAGGCAGCTGCTGTTCTGAAGGGCAAGACGGTTGCTTCCGGCGTGCGCGGCATTGTTAGTCCCGCCACCCCGGCTGTGTATCAGCAGGCGCTTTCCGAAGGGATCATACAGATATTTATGGATGCCGGTTTCTGCGTGACCAACCCTACCTGCGGCGCCTGTCTGGGTATGTCCAACGGAGTTCTGGCGGACGGCGAAGTCTGTGCAAGCACTACGAACCGCAACTTCTTTGGACGTATGGGAAAGGGCGGTACCGTGCATCTGATGAGCCCCGCAAGCGCTGCAGCAACGGCTGTTGCAGGTGTCATCACTGAAGCTGGCCTGTAAAAAACCTGATGAGGAGCCAAGATATGAAGAATTTTAATGGACGGGTCCTGTTTCTGGACCGCAGCGATATCAATACCGACGAGATAATTCCGGCCAAGTATCTGACCGAGATTACCAAAGAAGCGCTGAAACCCTACTGCCTTGAGGACCTGAAGGCTGACGGTTTTGATGCGAAACGGGATATTGCCGGAAAGACGGCTATCCTGACCCGTGCCAACTTTGGCTGCGGTTCCAGCCGCGAGCACGCCCCCTGGGCCCTTGAGGTTAACGGAATACAGATTGTTATAGCCGAAAGTTTTGCACGGATCTTTCGTCAGAACATGTATAACTGCGGCATGATTGCTACCGAATTGCCTGCCACAGCGGTGAATGAGCTGTTCAGGGACTTTTCAGGGCTGGAAACCACCCTGACTGTGGACCTCGCCGGAGAGACCCTCTCGTTCAGCGCAGAGAAAGGCGGACAGCGGCTGGAACGGAGCTATCCTTTCAAGCTGAACGAATTTGAAGCAGCCCTGGTTTCCGCCGGCGGCTGGGTAGCCTATGCTGCCGCGAATTATTGAGGCAGTACCAGTACTGGTTCTCTTGTTCAAGCCGGTGCTGACAAGCTCTGCCTGTCAGCACCGGCTGTGTTGTTTGATAGCTGGGTTGATTTCCCGAAAAAATAATTTTTAGCAGAAACTATAGAAAATCTCCATATTCTTTGATATACTATGCTTGTTTACGTCTCAAAACCTGTTAGCTAAGGTAGTCAGGGTAGACTAACTGCTATACTATTGTGTAGAGGTTCTGATAACAATATGGTTCGCTCATTATTAACAGTGTGTTTTCTTCTTTTAACCCTTACCCTCTTTTCGCAGAATGCCGTTGTTACAGATGATGCATACTCCCCTCATTTTTTGGGTTTTCATACAGACTTTGATTTTTTGGCTGATCCTGATGCGCCGATAAGCCGGTTTATAAACCCCGAGTATCTGTCATTGGGTATGAGCTGGGGCTATGGTCGTAGCTGGTTCCGGCCCAGAGCCCGGGCAAGTCTTTCATGGCTTTTTGAATATGGCTTTGCTTCGGCCCTCGGTCTTGAGTTGCCTCTTTTTGAAACACTGTCAGACGCAAAAAGCAAAATGTTCGGCCTGTACCTCGTATGCGACGCTGGAATTGCCTTTGCATCAAAACCGGAACCCTTCGTACGTTTTGCTCCGCATATCCGCATACCTTTGGGAAATCTTGAAGGAATAATTGTTGGTGCAAGCTGGAATTCTGCAAAGGACTGGTCTATACTTATAGGACGATCAAGCGGGGTTCATCCCCTGCTGCCCAAAAGGCATTAGCCACGTCAGAGGTGGTTAACAATATTTTAGGAGGCTCTCTGTGAAGAAACTTGTACTTCTGTTGATTGTTGCGGTAGTTGTTCTGTCCGGTTGTATGTCAACCCTCACCACTACCGATGGTAAGCTGTCTTATGGTAAAGTTGGTGGCTAGGAAAAGGGTGAATTCACCGCTTCCGCTGGTTATATGTATCTGCTGCATCCCTCCATCATGTACATCGGCGAGGCAAAGCCCGCTCAGCTGGACCTGATCATGGCTCCCGAACTGGAAGCCCAGGGTGCTAACGCCGCTACCAACCTGACCATCAAAGATGGTTACACACTGGTTGACTACATTCTCAGCTCCATCGTTCCTCTTGTTATGTGGGGAACTGTTGAAGTAACCGGTACTGCTGTAAAGCAGTAAGCTGTTGCCGGCCTGAAAGCTCTGACCTTTTGTCGTGCCGGCAATGCTTTCCAGCTCTGCGGGGGAATGAACCCTTGCAGGGCTTTTTTTTTACAAACGTGAAAAAACACGCCTCTTGTGTTAAAATAAAGACATGTCTCAATCAAAAAAAACGCTTTCTGTAATACTTCATTTATTTGCAGTGCTGTTGGTATTGCTGTCGGTTGTGACGTGTACACCCCGAAATCAGACCCATAACGACCCCGAACCCGGCAAGACATCGCCGGCCCTTGAGTATTGCGGAGAAGAAGATCGTTCGCCGGATACACCAAATTTTTCCACTATAATTAAGGATGGTTATTCCCTGCAGGATGCCGGTGATGGCTGGGCTTATTATAACGCGGGTCTGCTTGATCATGTATACGTCAGCTGCATTGTACCCGAGCATCTTCCTGACGCCTCGAGCAGGGATCACTATCTGGCAATTATGCGTGAAAGCGCGCTTCAGGCGGTACGGTCTGCATTTGTAAGCCGCGGGGTGATCCGGGATCCCCTCTTTGTGTTTTTTGAGCAGAATTCTGACGGATCGTTTGGCGGTTCTTTTATGTATGACCGCGGGTCGGGAACCAGTGAGGGCGGGCGTATCTGGCTTTCCCTGGAGTATCCCTGGTTTGCAACGATTATTCTGGCTACCGACAATGAGCCAGAAGCAGATACCCTTATTGCCGGCCTTGTTTCGGCTTTCCGGTTCCCGTCAGTTCCCTGATCAGGAGTTGCACCAGCAGGTTTTTAAGCGCGGGCAGGAATACTGCCCCGTAAGGAGTATGATATATGAAATTGATTAAACGTTTTGTTCCGGGAGTCTGCGCTATCATGATGCTGGCAGCCGGATTGGGGGCGCAGACAATTACATCTGAGGCCGCTCTTGCCGAGATTGACACTGCGTGCCGGGATGTTGTTACCGAAATGGTGCGGGTTCTGCCTACATTGAGGATCGGTAATGAACCTCCCCGTTTTGTTATCAGTTCGTTTGATTTTGACGGACAAGCAACTGATCTGGGATCGCTGTGGGCTTTGAACATGAGGAGCTTTATTGCGGAATCCGGAACACGGAACTTTTCTGTCCTGGCCGATACAAATATGGCAGCAGCCCAATACAGTATCCGGGGCGAAATTCTGTTGGTTGGAAGCATTTTGCGTATTCAAACAAAGGTGGTGCGGATTTCCGATTCAACGGTAGCATGGAGTCGCAACAGGGACCTGAAGATGAACGATATTCTTTCCGGAATGATCATTCCTGCTTCGGGTTCTTCTGTTCGCAGGGACTCATTGGAGCCGGACAGCAGAAGTGCGCCGGTACAGCTTGCTATCGGCGCGGATTCATTGCAGCGCACGATTCATGCGAATGATGAGGACTGGTTCAGTGTACGTGTGGATCGCAGGGCATTGCTTACGGTGGAGACAACCGGCGACATGGATACCTTTATGCATTTGTTCATTGATACTCAAGCAGAACATGCGGCTTCAAATGACGATGGGGCTTCAGGCAGTAATGCCCGGATTATGTACGTCGCAGATCCTGGCCGTGTATATCTTTTCAAGGTAACCGGGTATAGCGATTCAACCGGAGCATACGGAATTACAGCAAGGACAGAACCCTTTGAAGATTTCGGTGAACCCAATAACAACCGGGACGAGGCTACATTGATACAGCTGGGTCAGGAAATTACAGCCCTGTTTGGTTCTGCAAGCGATGTTGACTGGTACAGCATGGTTGTACCGTCAAGCGGCGGTCTGCTGCAGGTGTTTACCGGCGGGGATCAGGATACCGTTATGGAACTGTATGATGCCCGGGGAAATTTGATAACAGAGGATGATGATTCCGGATCGGGCGGCAACGCGCGCATCCGGTTTAATGCCCAGGGAGGCATCTATTTTGTGCGTGTCGCTGACTATGACAATGCCATGGGACGGTATACCCTGACAGCCCGGCTTTTAAGCCGCGAAAACATGGACCGGTATGAGCCCGATGACACCATGGAAACAGCAAAACCGATAGAGGTGAATGCCGCTCCCCAGGAAAAAACTTTTTCCGATCCTGATGACGAAGACTGGGCCCGCTTTACAATCAGCACATCCGGCCGTTTTATAATTGAGTCCAAAGCGCTTTCGAACCGTTCGCTTGACACGTATATTGAACTGTATGATGAAGATGGCGAATTATGGGACGAGGATGATGACGGAGGCTCAAACTACGATGCCCGCTTAACAGTCAATCTTGAGCCCGGCACCTGGTATATTCGGGTTCGCCAGGTTGATGATGAAATAAGCGGTGACGGACGATACAGTCTGAGTGTGACCAGCCGGCGTTGAAATGTTGATGCCACAGGGTTGATTACCCCGGGCAGCAATCAATTTCCCTTCCGGGAGCGGATCTTTTATTAGTGCCGTTTTTGTGATATCCTCACGAATATGGCTTATGAAGTAACCGCCACCCGGCGCCGCCCCGGCCGTTTTGAGGACCTGGTCGGACAGGAATTTGTAGTCTCAACCTTGCAGAACGCAATCAAGGCCGGAAAAATCGCTCATGCCTATCTTTTTTCCGGCCCGCGGGGCTGCGGTAAAACCAGCTCGGCCCGAATTATGGCCCGTGCGCTAAATTGCCTGTCCGGACCTGCCGCCACCCCTTGCGGGACCTGTGATGCCTGCCAGTCCATTGCCCGGGGTTCGTCTTTAGATGTTATAGAAATCGACGGCGCCAGTAATACCGGTGTCAATGATGTACGCCAGATCAAGGATGAGGTACAGTTTCCTCCAAATTCCTGCCGCTACAAGATTTATATAATTGATGAAGTGCACATGCTTTCCACAAGCGCCTTTAATGCCCTGTTGAAGACCATTGAGGAACCGCCGCCCTGGGTAATTTTTATTTTTGCCACAACCGAGCTCCATAAGGTTCCGGCAACGATTAAAAGTCGCTGTCAGCAGTTTAATTTTCGTCTTGTTCCTGTTGAAATACTGAAATCTGTCCTTGCTGACGCTGCTTCCGAAAGCAGCATATCCGCCGAAGAGGAAGCCCTGTACTGGATCGCGCGCGAAGCAAACGGCAGTGTCCGCGATGCCTACACACTTTTTGACCAGGTTTCCGCTTTTTCCTCGGGTGAACTTACCTACGCGAAAATTCGCGACAAGCTGGGTCTTGTCGGGCTGGACCGTCTGAACGAAATTGCCGAAGCCTGTGCCAGCGGTA
Source organism: uncultured Treponema sp. (assembly GCA_964641135.1). Classification (GTDB taxonomy): domain Bacteria; phylum Spirochaetota; class Spirochaetia; order Treponematales; family Treponemataceae; genus Teretinema. Next base: position 19,762 of record CAZXJV010000002.1, read on the forward strand.
ATGCCCGCGGGGCTTTGGACAGTCTGGATGCGGTTCTGTCTTCCGGGGTTTCAATTGAACAGCTGGTTACCGACTTTGCAGCTTATTTCCGTTCGATTTTGCTTATTCAGAGCGGAATTGACAGTCCTGCCCTTTTAAATCAGTCCGCTGAACGCTATTCGCAGACTGTTCGCGATTCCTGGAAGAATGAACAATTGGAGCGGGCGTTATCCATCTTTTTACAGCTGTACCGCGATATTCGTTACAGCCTTGAACCACGCTATGAACTGGAACTGGCCTTGTCCCGTCTTTCATGGTTGGGAGACTATGTTTCTAATGCAGAAATGCGCAGCGCCATCGAAGGCACCCGCGCCATCTTGACCGGGGTTAAAACGGGCGGTGCCGGCCCTTTTGACCGGGCGGATCCCGCCGGGGCGCCTGGCGCTCCTGCGGCGGTCCGCGAGAACCGGACCCCTGCCACAGCTGTTGCGGCTCAAACCGCACCTGATTCAAGTGCCCCGGCTGATCCCTTTGCCGCTTTGCGTTCACGATGGCAGGCGGCCGGGACTGCAAGTACTCCTTCCGTCCCGGTGAGCGAACCGGCTGAACACGCTGATCCGGACCCGGCACAGCAGGCTTCTGTCGTCGATTTTTCCGGTCTTAAAGAAGCTGCGGTGCGCTATTATCAGTCCCGGCAAAGCATGATTGCATCGGCATTAAGCCAATCCGATCACTGGCAGGAACAGGATGATTGCATCCGTTTGACGGTACAAAAGACTCTTTTACATACATTGCTGCAGCGTGAAAGCCGCGATATCTCCCTTGTGCTTGGCCAGATGCGCGGCGGCAGCCGGCGGATCGAGATTCTGCTGGAGGAGCCGGTCGCCGGCACTGACCAGCAGGAGTCTGATAGTCCGCCTCAAACAGTTGAGATACTGCAGCACCTGTTCAGAGGTGCTGTAACCGGGAGCAAAAAATGATGAATCCGTTTGATATGTTGAAAAATGCCCAGGGACTGCAGGAGCAGCTGGAGCGTATGCAGGCAGAACTGGCTGCAGCCACCGAAACCGGCAGTTCCGGTGGCGGTATAGTCCGTGTGACGGTAAATGGTCAGTTTGAGATGGTTGGTATTGAACTTGATCCTGTCGCGGTGGATCCACGCGATATCCAGATGCTGCAGGATTTAATTATTGCTGCCCATGCGAATGCCTGTGAAAAAATCCGCGAACTGATTAAAACCCGCATGGGCCCTCTGGCTTCCGGGTTGAATATACCCGGATTGGGTTAAAACTATATCCATGAATGCCCTTGATGCACTGATAGAAGGCCTTTCCCGTTTGCCCGGCGTTGGACGTAAAAGCGCAGCGCGGATGGCCCATTACCTGTTGACCGCGGACCAGACCCTGTGCCGGCGGCTGGCGCATGATTTATCTGTTCTGCATGAACGTATTCACCCCTGCCCTGTCTGCGGTGCGTGGACTGAAGATGAACTGTGCTCGCTGTGTTCCGATCCATTGCGCGACAGCCGTACACTCTGTGTTGTAGAGCAGCCCCAGGATGTACCAACAATAGCCGCAATCCGTGAATACCGCGGCAGGTTCCACGTTCTTGGCGGGGTGATTGCTCCCCTGGATGGAATCGGCCCGGAACAGCTGCGTCTGGCTGAACTGGTGCAGCGTATCCGGGATGAGGGTGTAGGCGAAGTGATAATTGCGACCAATCCTACTGTTGAAGGCGATACTACAGCCCTGTATATTCAACGGATTCTTAAGGAACTTCCTGTTTCTGTTACCCGGCTTGCTTCAGGTTTGCCGGTCGGTGGTGATCTGGAATATGTGGACCGATTGACTCTTGAACGCAGTTTCCGCGGCCGCGGTGGGTTCTAAAAAGCCTTTCAGATCCTCGAGACCGTCTCGTTATTCCGCCTGGCGCTGTAACGACAGCCAGTGTTCAATGATAGGCTCCAGAGACTCTATTTCATACCCCATTTCTTTCAGCTTTTTGCGTTCTGCACTGTTGGTCCAATCCTGCCAGGGATTGCTGTACTGGCGGTCAAGGTAACTGTAAACAAGTTCTTCGGCCGAGTTCTGTCGTGTATCGAAGATGGATGTTTTACGGGTGGCCGCACGGGAAAGCACTGTGCGTATTGACGGCCGGATTCCCGAAAAAAATAGATCGCGGTACACAGTGTAGGTTTTTCCGGTCATCTGCCGGATCATGTCTGCAATTGAATTGGGCATTACCGGGCGCTGCATGGCGGGGGGCGCTTTTACCGCTCCTTCCGGCCGCTTGGGTACAGAAACAGTGCTGCGGGTTCCCGCTGCCCTGGTTCCGCTGTTCTTTTTGCCGGCCAGTGACGGTTGTGCAGATGAAGCTGAGTTTGTTTTTTTCTGCTCCGCTTTTTTCCTTACAGGTAGCAATGGTTTTGCTGTTATTTTGCGTTTTCTTCGTCTTGCCGGTGCCGCAAGTGCGGGGGCTGTTTCCGGTGCGGCAGGTGCCGGGCCTGAAGCTTTAAGTGCGGCCCAGCTTCGCTGCAGATACAGATCCCCCGAAATACTGTAATAGTAGCCGGTTACAACGGTTGCCAGTACTGCGTTCAGGATTTCTTCATCTTTCCAGTTATGCATGCGTCCGTTTTTGACCGCCTGGAAGATATCGCTATGCCGGGTATGGTATTTTCTGCTGTACAGGAAGACGGTTTTCTCAAAGGTAAGGTCGGCTGCCTTGTTCCAGTATTTTAGGCAATAGGCGATTACCTGATCTTCAATCCGGGTTACCGATGAAGGAATGAGTATGCGTTCAACATCCTGATCGCTGAATACAACCCTGGAAAGATCAAAGCCGGGCCGTGTCGCCTGCTGCCGTGAAGCCTGTCGGGCCCGTTCCTGTTTTTTTTGTTCATGCGTTTTTCTCAGATCCTGAACAGATTCGATTGTGTCGGTGACATACAGGCGTACCAGTTCTGCGGTACGTGTCATGGATGACTCCCGGTACCTCAGTAAAGAAGCATAGCGGGCATACCGTTCCGTAAAGGCAATGGCTGCATAGCGGTCAGGCGATATGATTTCCAGAAGGCCCTCTGCAAGTTTTATAACGGAGTATGCGTCTCGCATGTCGATCGTATCGATTTCTCTGGTTAACAGCTCAATTATACGTCGTGTACGGGCTATCAGGCGGTCGGCAAGCGCAACAAGGTTTTCTGCGAGCAGGAGGGAAAACCGGGGATCGCGCTGGCGATAGTAGCCTAAAAGCCGGGCTCGCATTGTATCATCGGGGTATTTGCGTCTCAGGCGGTTGTTGTAGATTGCAAGTGCATCGGCCTGTCTGCCCGACTGACGAAGATCAAAGTAGCGCTCAATATCACTGTCGCTGTCCAGATGCAAGTCCGGGTATTCTTCTTTGAGTATCCGCTGCTGTATATCGTCAAGTAAGCGCATTTGTGTCCTTCGCGGCCTGCAGTGCCGTCTGGAAATGTTATAGCAAAAAAAAAGGTTAATTCCCAGCCTGTGGCCGGGAATTAACCCACGTTCCGTCTGCTGGCGGCTGCCTTACCTGAGCAAGCTCAGGACGCCCTGGGTTGATTGATTGGCCTGGGCAAGCATGGCAGTGCCGGACTGGGAAAGAATCTGGTTCTTGGTAAAGTCGACCATTTCCTTAGCCATGTCCGTGTCGCGGATGCGGGATTCAGCTGCCTGCAGGTTTTCTGCGGCAATGTGCAGTCCCTTGACGGTGAAATCAAGACGGTTCTGGTAGGCACCGAGATCGGCACGCTGCTTGTTTACCTTCTTGAGAGCCTCGTCGATAGTTCCGATTGCGCGGTTTGCACTGTCGGGTTCGCCGAGATTAAGAATCTCTTCGTTGCCGACGTTGCGTACACCAAGTGAAGCTGCGCTCATGGTGCCGATGTACACGCGCGCGCGCTGGTCCATGTTGGCGCCGATATGGAACCACATGGAGCCGGTTACTGTGTTTTCTCCGGTTTCCCGTGCAAAACGTCCGGTCAGCATATTCATGCCGTTGAACTGTGCCTGGCTGGCGATTCGGTCTACCTCCGCAACAAGCTGGGAGACTTCGACCTGAATCTGCATACGATCTTCAGACGAATAGATACCGTTTGAAGACTGTACGCTCAGCTCGCGCAGACGCTGGAGGATGTCGGTGGTATTCTGCAGGTAGCCCTCGGTTGCCTGGATGAACGAAATACCGTTCTGGGCGTTGGTGGCTGCCTGGTTAAGACCACGAATCTGGCTGCGCATCTTTTCAGATACCGCAAGTCCGGATGCGTCATCCCCGGCGCGGTTAATACGCATGCCGGATGAGAGTTTTTCCATGTTCTTTGTGGAAGCCAGGTTTGTTACACCCAGTGTCCTCTGAGAGTTCATGGCGCTCAGGTTATGGTTGATGATCATACTGCTACTCCTTTGGCGATTTCTAACGGCTTTCTTTAGGCCGTTTTCGGCATCCCTGCCGATATGTCAAACTTTCCCGGATCCTCTGACGTAACCCGCGCAGAAGACGGAGCAGAGCCTGGTACCATACCGGTCCATGGGTCCGCATACAATCAGTATCGGAGCAGCAAAAAAACTCTTGAGGGGAAAATAACTTAAAAAAAAGGTATTTAGCAGGGTGAGGATAGGCTCAATTGCCTTTAGCATCACCCTGCAGCAAGTAGCGGTATATACCGGATAGGGCTGATTTACTTTTTATGCTTGGGTGTGCGGCAGACAGTGCAGCCCAGGATGTGAACATGACGTTTATGGTTTCCGCGTTCAAAGAAGCGGGCAATTAGGTAGCCTTCGGCCGGAATGTGTGCTTTGCAGACCGGGCAAACCCGCTTCAGTTTGTCGGTATTGTAGGGGTGGCAATGAGGGCAGCCGAAAATATGGCATATCCTGTCGCTTTGACCGGGATATAAAGCGGATTTTATTTGTTCCCCTGAGGCCAATACTGTACCGCATACGGGACAAATGCCTGCTTCTCCCGGGCGTCCGCGCTGGCGGATGGGTGTTTTGGGCTGACGTTTTGAGGTTGAACTGAAAAGACCGTAGGCAAAAACCAGCAGAAAGATTCCGGCAAAGACCAAAATCAGTATATAAAAGGGACTTAGTATCATCTTCACAGTATGCACGTTTTTTGCTCTTGTCTCAATCATAAAAAGCGATTATCATTATAAAGTGTCAACTTTATATGTAGTGGCTACCCCGATTGGCAACCTGGGGGATATAACCCACAGGGCGCTGGAGACCTTCAAGGCTGTTGACGTGATCGCATGTGAAGATACCCGGCGGACACTGCAGTTGTTGACTCATTTCGGTATACGGAAGCCTTTGGTGTCATGCCGGGCCCGTAACGAACAGGACGCATCAGCAAGGGTTCTGGATATCCTTGCCAAGGGACAGGATGTAGCCTATGCAAGTGATGCGGGAACTCCTGCATTAAGTGACCCGGGGGCTGTTCTGGTTCGCATTGTACGGGCTGCAGGTCACACTGTGGTGCCGATTCCGGGTGCATCTGCTTTTGCGGCTTTGCTCAGCGTGGGCGGAACCGGCGACAAAGCGGTGCTTTTTGAGGGTTTTTTATCGCCAAAACCCGGCCGGCGGCGTAGCCGTCTTCGGGAGCTTCTGGAAATGGGCTGCGGTTTTGTTTTATATGAATCCCCGTTCCGGATTGTAAAGCTTTTGGCTGATCTGTCCGAAATAGAAGGTGAGCGGCAGGTTGTAATCGGCCGCGAGATGACAAAACTGCATGAAGAAGTAATCAGCGGAACAGCTGCTGAACTGCATGCAGACTTTGCAGCCCGGAACAAGATCCTGGGCGAATTCGCAGTGTTGGTGAGCGGAAAAAAAACGCTCAATGATTCTGATACTTGAGCCGATATTTATGTTGAAGGCAGGAATAATATGACTATTGATCGTTTGGGGGGCATTGATCCCCTGCAGAACGCACAAAACACTCAAAAACCCCGCAGGGTTGCCGACGTCAAGGAGCCGGATACTGTTAGCGTATCTTCAGAGGCCCGTCAGCGTGCTGAAGTCTATTTTGCCATGGAAGCAGCTTCTGTATCTCCGGATGTTCGGGCAGACCGGGTTGCCGAGGTTATGCAAAAAATGAAAGACCCGGCCTATGTCAACAATTCGGTGGTGGATCTGGTGGCTGACCGTATCATGAATGTATACGGGCTGTAAGCGTATTCACAGCGAAGCCGGACTTTGTATCCGGTATATTGAAGAGGCGGGCCTGTAATCGGGTACCGCCTTTTTTTTCAGGGTAGTGACAGCATCGAGTCAGTCAGGACCCTTTTGATTTGATTCAACCCTTCAAGGAGCGGATATGGCTGATTTTGTGTTCCGGATTTCTCCAAATGTGATTCTCGGTCCATATACGATGGCCAGATTGGCCCAGATTGTATCTGCCTGGGGAAAGAATTTCATGCTGCTGGCTGATCCGGTGCTGAAAGAATATGCCGTCATCGAAAAGGCTGTAATGGCTCTGGAAGAAAAAGGTGTTGAGGTTTTTGTTTTTGATGATATTCCATCAGCGCCTACATCGGCGGTTTTGGATCGTGCCCTTTCTCTTGCCCGCGGAGCCCATGTTCACGGTGTTATCTCGCTGGGTGGAATTAAGACCGCCAGCCTCGGACGGGCACTGGCTGCCCTGTATAATGAATCCCATGATCTGTATGAATATCTGGACGGCGCCCAGCCTGTTTCAGCCTCTTTGCCATATATTGAGGTTCCTTCTACCTGTCGTGATGCATTCATGTTCGCGGACCGCACAGCCATTATTGATGGCCGTAACCGCCAAACCCGGCTTATAAAAACCCAGCCGGGCTTGTGCAAGGCCGTGGTGATTGATCCGAATCTGTATATGCATCTTTCTCCGAATTCTGCCACTGCAATGATCTTTCATGCAGTGACACTTGCAGTGGAGGGCTATGTTTCAACACGCTCAAACTTTTTTTCCGAAACAATTCTGGGCAAGGCGATAGAACTCCTGCTTTTGGCGCTTGATCCGGAGCAAAGCAAACTGGTCGGAACACCGCAGGAAATGCTGGTTGCTCAGGGCGGATGCCTTGCCTCCATGGGTGTGGCCGTCAGTTCTCCGGGGGTGGCAACCGCAATTTCTCTTGCATGCAATGCCCGCTACAAGGCTTCTACATCGCTGGTTTCGTCCATTTTATTGCCGTATGTTATGGAAGATGCTGCCCGCTCCCGGGTAGATCGCATTGCCACAATAGGCAGAATGCTTGGTATAACCGATCCCGATCTATCTTCAGGTGATCTGGCACGCGCTGCTGTTGATGATATTCGTCGCAGACTTGCGATGTCGGGAATCCCTACGCGCTTAAAGGATCTTGATTTGACCATTGATCAGCTTGTTCCTGCAGCCGAGGATGCAGCTGCCCTTGATCTGATGAATTATATACCGCGCGCAATGTCCGGTGATGATCTGTTCGATTTGATCAAACAAGCGTATTAACCGGCGGTGCTGCGTTGATTCCCCTGCACAAATTGCGTCAACTGCCCGCCAGCCAGAGGCGCCGTAAACTTGTTTTGACGCTTGAAGATATCGAAAAAGACTTACACGATCATCCGGAATCTTTCAGCGGTAGCGACTCCTCCTTGTCCGGGCGTTGTCATACTGCTGTTTCTTACGCATCACTGGTTCTTGACGATCCCAAACTTGATCCTGAAGCTGAAACACAGATCCGTAGTCTGCTTGAGCAGGCAGGGACAATGATGTCTTCCTTTTTGGTTGTTCTGCGTCTGGTAAATGTGTCCAGGAACGCCCTCTTGGCAGCTGCCGGAACGTTACCGGGTGAATGGAACCTGGTGCAGCCGGGAGACGCCGTTGCAGGAAAAGCATCGCGTTTTTTTTTCCCTTCGGTGTGCGTCTACGCAGAGGATATACGGTCGCCGTTTAATCTTGGGTCGATTTTTAGAACAGCGGAGGCCTTCGGTATGGAACGGGTGTATGTATCTCCGGTATGCGTACCCCCGGATCACCCGAGAGCCTGCCGTTCTGCGATGGGCTGTGTTGATCTTCTGGAATGGCGCCGTTGCGGGCTTGATGAGCTGCCGTCCGATCTTCCGGTTTTTGCACTTGAAACCGGCGGGACCGATATATCCGATTTTATATTCCCCGAATCCGGCGTTGTTATTGTTGGCTCGGAAGAACTGGGTGTCAGTCCGGATGCCTTGAAGCGTGCTACGGCAGGACGGGTCAGTATCCCTATGACAGGATTAAAGGCATCGGTAAATGTCGGTGTCGCTTTTGGTATTGTTATGCAGGCGTGGACACGGCAGCTGCGTGAGCATGGTGTCATGCCGGTTCAGACAGACTGTTCTGCCTCGAATCCTTTCTGAAACTGTTTGCAGATACGCGAGAACTGAACCTCGTTCGCAATGTGAAAAAGTTCAAGCATTCGCCGTTCCACCTGATAGTATTCAACATCGCCATCAAGGTAGTGAACCATAAGATTTGCCAGTGCAACTGTTGAAACAAGGTGGGTATATTCTTCGGGTGCCCGGTCAACTGCATGATGAAACCTTATTGGCATGATAAGAGACGGCGGGAAATTCCATTTTTCTGCAAGACGTGCGCCTATTTCCGCATGATTGATGCCAGCAATAAGGGTTTCAAGAACCTTTGGAGGGATCTTTTTTGTGTCCAGCAAGGTTTCCAGATGTGCAAGGAAGTCAGGATGCAGGCTGCTGAATACAATTTTGCCCATATCATGAAGAAGTCCGCATACATAGGCGTCTTCGGTAACTGTGTGGTTTTTACCGAAGTTCCGCGACAGATTATAAGAAAAGTATGCTACCCGGTAGCAGTGTCGCCACAGGCTGCGCTGCTCATCCGAGGATGAACCGAGGATGTGCATGGTGCCGATGGAGAACAGCAGGTTACGGATACCCTTAATGCCCACCATCTTGACTGCTTCGGATATGCTTGTGCATTTTTTTGAAAGGGAAAATGCAGCTGAATTTACCAGCTTGAGAAGATCTGCGGTCAGGGCAACGTCGTTGCTTACCAACTGGGCGATGGTAGACAGGCGTGAGTCTGGATCATTAAGCAGCTTGTCTATCTGGGCAATATTTTCGGGGAATTGCGGCAGCTCGTTGATGTAGCCGACAACCTCGTCTGTAAGATCCGCAAGATGTTTTTTAGCCTCGGTATTGGTGGGCATGGTGATTCTTGTTATGGTTTCCCCGGCTTCAACCAGTATCTGGTAGTTTTCGTCGTCCAGACCAACCTTTTTCAGCATCAGGATCAGGATTACAAGACCGAGGCCTGCCCCTTCCGAATCATCCAGAACCTGGGACAATGCTTCCTCAAGCGTATTGAACTGACGTGAACGGGCAATTTTGTCAAAAACGCGCTTGAATTCGGTTTTTGTCATTACTGAATTGTTGCGGATTTCGATCAGAATGTCGTCGTTTTTGACCTGCATCATTACCTTGACGTAGAGTCCGGCTTTTTTTTGAAGCTGCAGGTAGTAATTTATGTTGGAAAGTGTTTCTTCCTTAAAAGTCCGCATGCCGATTTCATAGTCGCGCGGATTGTCTATATCAAGGTTTTTTTCTTTAAAATAAACCCGTTTTGTATTGGCTTTTTTTGCGTTGGTGGACAATTCGTTGATGCAGTAGATCAGATAATCTTTGAGACGTTCCTGGTTGAGCTCCGATAAAAAATGCCCGAGTACCTCGCCGATATACAGCTCGATTTCATGTGGAAGGGTATAGGTTGTGATGGAAAGCGGTATTCCCATTTGAGTCGCCTGACGGATTTTTTCTACGTCAACAACTATTTGACTTGAATCGGACATGATAATCCAGTGTACCGCATACTTGCGTTTTTTTCCATAGAAAATTTTCCCCCGGCAGCGTGTTGCTACAGCTGCCGCTGCATTCGCTCGGCGTAACGGGTAAGTGTTTCGCGTACCCTGTCTGCAAATTGATCCGGCGGCAAACCGGACAGTATTTCCAGTCCGTCCGAGACGGTGTCTATTGCCCAGATATGAAAGTGTCCGGCTGCTACCGCTTCTTCAATCCGGGGTGGTAAAAGGACGTTATGCCTGTTGCGTCCGGGTATCATGACGCCTTGCTGCCCGCTCATACCGAGAATAACGCAGGCCTCGAAAAAGCCCTCGATTTTTTCCGGTATTCCGCCTACGGGCTGGACATCTCCAAGCTGGTTAACACTGCCTGTTACCGCAATATCCTGTCGCAGGGGAACCCCTGCGATAGCGGAAAGAAGGGCAAACAGTTCCGCGCAGGATGCCGAGTCACCGTCAACAGGGCTGTAGGACTGTTCAAAACAGATACTTGCAGAAACTGCAAGGGGTATGTCCCGCGCATAGGTCCGGTGAAGCAGTCCCTGTATGATCAGATGTGCCTTGTCATAAATTTCACCTGACAGACCTGATTCCCGTTCGATGTTGATGACGCCTTTGTTGCCCGGCGCTGCCTGTGCCGTAACCGCAACGGTGATTCCGAAGGCCTGGTAACCCCTGTCATGTACGGCAAGTCCGTTAACACGCCCGGTTTTTACTCCGCTGACATCCACGATGAGTTCTTTGGAGCGGATCATCTCGGTTATTTTTTCTTCGGGCAGGCGTTGAAAGTGTCTGCGTCGTTCCAGCGCTCCGGTTATATGACCAGCCGAGATAACAGCATCTCCTCTGGCCCTCGCATGGTAGTCGGCTTCGGTCAAAAGATCCGTGATTCGTGTAAAACAAGTGGTCAGCATGGTACGGTATTCGCTTATGCGGGATGCCCTGGTAATCAACGCAGCGAGTGCACTGTCATCGACAGCCAGCAAACCGTTTTTTGCACTGTATTCTTCGGCAAAGCGGACCAGCTTTGCCATGTTTTCACGTGTGCGGGGCATGACAGAGTCAAATTCTGCACAAATTTTGAACAGTTTTTGAAAGTCAGGGTCTTCCTGGTACAGAAAATCGTAGGAATGTTCTCCGCCGATTATTATAACCTTAAGGTCTACCGGTACCGACTCGGGTTTGAGCAGACTCGGGCTGAAATTTCCGACAGGAGGGTTCTGAATTTCAATCTTGCCGGACTGGAGAACCCGTTTCAGATAGGACCAGGAACCTTCTTCCATCAGCAGGTCCTGCAGACGTAAAATCAGGATGCCTCCTGATGCCCGGTGAACTGCTCCGGGACGCAGGCGTGCATGACCGGGGTGGGGTGGGCCGCCTGAGGGTGAAGGAGGTTCAATGCTGCCGAACAGATTTGAAAATGTCGGCACTTCTTCGCGAATTATGTAGCTGCGGTCCGGGCTGTGTTCACACATCAGATTTATGCTGTAACGTACAAAGAAGTGGCGTTTGTGTGCAGGTGATTTAAAGGGTTCAGAATAGTGATGGATTCGGGCCAGCAGATCCTCCTGCAATTCATTCAACCAGGCAAGAACGCCGGGGTTTCGGGGTTCTTTTTCGCAGAGCCCCTTAAGCACCGACAGCTCGTTTTCAATGATTGGCAGGGCGGATTCGGCTTTGAGTGCGCGCAGCTGTTTCTCTGTATGGCGGCGCTTTTCCCGCAGTGTATCAAAGAGTTCGGTCAAACGATCAAGGTTTGTGTAATAGCGTTCGCGCAGCTCGTGAACACGGGAGAGGGAAATTTTTCGGCGTCCGGCCAGTTCCTGCAGTTCTTCAAAACTGACCGGTTGACCGCGGTACAGGGGTATAAGATCCATTGACGGCGAATCATCATCCTTTATCTGCAGAAGCTTGAAGCCCTCAATTGCCATGGTTTGTTCAAATTCAGCCAAAAGCTGGTTTTCGGTCATGTCTGCCGCGGTGACTATTTTTTTCTTTGCGGCGGCAAATACCTCTGACTTGCCGATAAGAAGAATCTGCCGGCGGATTGATTCTATTGCGGAGTGCAGGGTTTTTTTGAAATACGTACCCTGTCCGGCAACAAAGCACAGCGCCCTGGGTTCATTAGGACGAGAAAAATTCCAGGCATACGCAATATCTTGTAGATCGGCCGTATTTGGTTTATAGTTTTTCAGCAGGGAATCAAGCAGGGTGCGCCGACCGGTACCCGATGCTCCCATGATAAAGATATTGTAGCCGCCGGAATGGATGCCAAGTCCAAGTTCCAGCGCCGATACAGCGCGATCCTGTCCGATGACCGCAGTACGGATTTCTGCTGTGCGCAGCTCGGGTATCTGTTCAGGCGGGAAGTCGTAACGGATATCATCCAGGCTCAAGCGGCTTTTATGCTGTGTCATGGTGCTTCTCCTTGCCGGCATTTAATAAAATGGTTTGAATACAGCAACGTGTAAAGTATAACGGGCGTTGGAAAAAACTCAAAGGGTTTTTTGCTTTCCCCGCAAGAATAACGCCAGTGAGGTTGTATGTCCGATATTCTGATTGCACACATTCTGATTATGCTGTTGCTGGTGCCGGTTCTTCTGCGTCCGTTTTCAGCCCGCCTTCAAGCCGTATCGGCTCTTGCGCTTGTGCCCCTGCTGGCCCTTGGTGCATGGCTGCTGTGTGCCGTTGCCTTCTCGGTCCGGTTATCCTTGATTCCTTTATTTCTGCTCATTGTGCTGCTTAATCTTGCCAACCTTTCCCGTTTATTCCGGTTTATCCGGGGACTTCCTGCAGACTGGTACGGGGCGGTGTCCAGAATTGTGCATGCACTTTTGCTTGTTGTCTTTGCCGGGGTTCTGGTAATGCTGCTGGTTTTTCCGGCTGAACCGGCAAGGCCTCACCAGATGGATGTTCTGATGCAGATTCGCCGGATTCAGCTGGCGAACGGGGTAAGTGCTCTGGTTGAATATAGCCGCCCGGAAGCAGGAACAGAACTTCCTCTTGTTATTGTATTAACCGCCGCGGAAGGCGAGGCATTTAACAGACCAACCCTGCGCTCAGTTCTTAATGATGCAGGGTATGCTGTGCTGTCAGCCCGCTTTGACGGATTGAGACTGTACGGTTCGCCCCTGTTGTCTGTGTCTTTTTTGCGTCCGTTTTTGTTCTACCTTGACAGACTGACCGGACTTCCCGTATCCGGCGTGGATACCGGTGATGCCGTTCAGGCAAAACGTACAGAATTGCTCAGGCTCCTTGAGCTTGCAGAAAGCCTTGGTGAACAACATTCCGGGATATTTGTTTTTGCGGAAGGTTCGGCTGCACATGCTGTTCTGGCAGCACTTGAACACAATCCCGGTTTTGTAAACGGATGTGTTCTGTTTGTGACCGGTCCACTGTCTCAAATCAGTGTTCCTTATCGGGCTCTTTCCTGGAGAGATGGAATTATGCTTCCCGATGCAGGTGGTAATCCGTTGCTGATATTGAATGCGTCTGATTCAGACGCAGCAGGATTCGGAGAAATTGCTGCCGATGATCTTTTGTCGACCCGGGTGCTCGCGGCAGAAAGCGATAGCGAACGAAAGGCCGCGACCTTGCTTGCCCGCCGTGTGCTGACCTGGCTTGAATTGAGGAGGGCCTATGACTACCCCGGAATTTGAGACATATCTGGTAAAACTGCTCGATCACGACAGCTTTGCCGCTGCTGATCCATCGCGGAACGGATTGCAGATAGCCAACTCGGGCAAACAGGTCAGACGTGCTGCGTTCGCGGTTGATGCATGTCTTGAAACGATAGAACGTGCCGCAGCCGCGCAGGCCGATATCCTTTGTGTGCATCATGGCCTTTTCTGGAAGGATCCCGAGCCGGTTACCGGAATGCACTACCGGAGGATTAAAACAGCTTTTGACGCCGATCTGGCCTTGTTTGCGTCCCATCTTCCGCTTGACGCGCATGGCGAACTTGGTAACAATATCGGTCTGTTGCGCCGGCTTGAATTACAGGAGCCGCAGCCTTTTGGTGAGTGGCGCGGGGCATGTATCGGCTGGAGAGGCATGTCCCCGCAGGCGCTTGATCTGGACACAGTAATCCGCAGGCTGTTCCCTGATGGAAAAACCGTACCCCATGTGTTACCGTTTGGTCCAAGGGCGATACGCTCGATCGGTATTATTTCCGGTGGAGCCGGTCATGAAGCCGATCAGGCTGTTTCGGCTGGATGTGACTTGTTTATCACCGGCGAGATAGGCCATGAACTGTACCATTATGCCCGGGAGCAGGGGCTTTCGGTACTGGCTGCGGGCCACTATCAGACGGAAACCATAGGGGTTCAGCTGCTTGCAGCCCATGTAGGGCGTGAAACCGGCGTGGATACCCTTTTTATAGATGTACCAACAGGCCTCTAATCAGGCCATTTTTCTGAGCCAAGGAGTAAGAATGAGCAACCTGAAAAACCGTTCCCTGTATATCCCGTTTATATTAACAGCCGCAGTGGTGTTAGTAGACCAGGTAACCAAGATAGCTGTCGCGGCTCTGGTGCGGCCCTATACTGTCGGGTTTTCACTGTTCGGTGATTTTTTCAGAATTATACATGTATATAATCCCGGAATTGCATTCAGTATTGGCGGGGACCTGCCGCAAACTATTCGCAGTTTTGTTTTTGGCCTCCTGCCTCTTGCCGGTATTGCCTTTGTACTTGCGTTATATTTCCGGACAAACACCTTTACCCGCCTGCAGCGCTGGTGCATTGCCGGTATTGTCGGCGGCGGCATCGGTAATCTGATAGACAGGTTTTTCAGACCGGAGGGTGTACTGGATTTTCTGGATGTCAAATTCTATGGATTGTTCGGTCTTGAGCGCTGGCCGACCTTCAACGTTGCGGATTCTGCAATCGTGGTTTGCGGTATAATCATGGTTATTGCAGTTTTTTTGCAGACCCGCAGTGAAAGCCAGTCGGCCGGATCCGCGTCCGGCACAGAGGCCTGACGTGAGCAAAAAAACCAATACACTGCTGTTTATTGCAGCCGGAACAGTTGTCAACCTGGTTTTGGCGGTGCTGTTGATGTTTGTTTTTTTTCTGATCTCTGCATCAATTACCAGACTGACGGGCTGGAATCCGGAGCTGCTGTTACCCTTCGGTTTTTTGGCAGCCTTGATACTGTCCATGATCATATATCGCAGGCTGGTGAAATGGGTGATCGCCCGCTTCAATCTTGCAGACAGTTTGGGGCCGCTTATTGCTCCGCGAGTGCGCAGGGATTAAGCAGATCCCTGTTGCTTAATAACCGTCGGACAGTTCGCGGTTAAGGTCTCTTTGGCACAATTCCTGATACACCAGGGCCCGTACCTTGAGCTTTGCCTTTATTTCAGGGGCAAAGGGCATATAGCGCCAGAATACACCGCGAACTTCCTTGGATAATTTCTGGATACCGTCGCTTTCCTTGAGCATCCACAACAGGTAATCATTGATAAAATATTCTTTTACATCACCCTTCAGTTTTTGCGACTGGAACCATTGGTAGTAGTTACCGGTCAAGCCTTCTTCCATCCAGTAGTATGAGGCTTTTTCTTTTGCTACCTGCCAGCGGAGATCTGCAACGGCTGTCAGTACCGCAACCTGAAGGTTCTTTGCATACATCGGAATGGCAATGCGGCCGCGGCTGGTAACACGGTTGTAGCGATCAAAGGGCTCCCAGCAAAAACCGTAGTCTCCGTAGGTGGGCAGTATGATTACAAAGGGTGGTATCCGGTTCAGCTGGCTTTTATATTGCCGGCAGTAGGCTTCAGGATCAATGCTTTCCAGCCACCGCATGGTTTCAAGGATGTTTTCGCGGATCCCGACTTCGCGGGAGGAACTGTGAAAGTACTCTCGTGTCAAAAAGGGGAAGTGGTTGCCCTGGCGCCCGCAAGACATCTTTGCCATCTGACGGATGGTATCAAATTCAGCAGCAACACCGGAGCTGTTTGTTACTCCGCCGCCTGATTCATCAACCTTTTGCTGCAGGGAACGGACGTCAGCATCAGCTTCCTGGCAATCCCGTAAAAAGGCAGCAAGATCCTTATCCAGAGAAATAAGAGTACGCATGCCCTCGGAAAGATCATTCATCGCGCGTTTTTGAGCCTCTGTAAACGGAGCCTTCACACCGGTAAAACCGGGAAGACTTTCGTGATCGAAAATTCCTTCCAGCTTGCGTTTGAGTTCGCCTTCATAGCGCAGTCGTTCCTCGCTTTTTGCCCTGAGCAGGTTTTCTGCACTTTGCAGTTTCCCCTGGGCCTTGCTCAGCAGCTGCTGGAACCGGGATGAGTCGTCCTTGCTTTTGCTTTTAACTTCATCAGTTGTTGAAGGATTGATACGGCCCCGGCCGATTTCGCGCAGCCATTCATCAATATAGTACAGGGGTTCACCGTAAGGATTTTCATCAATAACCCTGGAGAACATCTCCCGTTGTTCAGGCGACAGAAGGGTTGGCAAAACAAGGCCGAAACGCAGTGCGTATTTTTTTTCGGGGATTGCAGTTCCTGCTCCGGCCTTTAATGCCAGGTGCTGGGCAAAGTCCCACCAGGCGGTAATAAGCTGCTGGCGGTATACACCCCGATCTTTGGGATCCTGACAGGTCAGATATTTGGAAAGGATTGTATGTACGCGCTGTGCGGATTCGTTTTCACCGCCCAGCACTTTTTTATAGTAGGCTGGTGTTTCAAAAAGACTGTGCCCGCTGACAGCCAGTGTTTGTGTTACTTCCGGGAATGTTGCAACAGTCAGATCAACATCGTTTGGTGTTGATTCGCCTTTACCGACAGCTTCTTTTGAAGAAGAAAACAGGTTCTGTTTGGACAGGGCAGGTTTTGTGCGCTGGGCCGGAAGGACAGGTGTGTCATCCAGTAATGCAGCAAGTTCCGGATCAAGTCCAAGATCGCTGAAGTCACTCATTGGTATTTCTTTGTGTGAGTAAGTGCCGGTATGACAGGAAGGAAAACTCGTGGAGGTGAGGGGAATTGAACCCCTGACCTCTTGCATGCCATGCAAGCGCTCTAGCCAACTGAGCTACACCCCCGAGGTAGGCAGAGTATAGCAACATCAGGCCAAAAAGGTCAAGTCCTTTTAATGAAAAGACATCCATACCATCATCGTACTTGAAGTGACGTTACTTGTCAAAGAAAAAAAGTGCGCCGGTTGGCTGCAGAATCAGTTCTCACCGGTATTTCCGGATGTGATTGTAATACGTACAGTTGCAGATCTTCCGAGTGAATCAACAACTGTTATATCCCATGATCCGTTTTCACCTTTCCAGAGCAGAAGTTCCTGGGGTTTTGACCGGCCCAAAAAAGCAGAATTGGCAAACCAGAACAGCTCTGTTGTTTCTGCATCTGCCGATGCCTCTAGCACGAGCTGCCGGTATTTGTCAGCGTCCGGTGGTATGACATAGGTAGTGTTATTGAGCGGAGACAAAATGAACGGAGGCCAGCCTTCTGCGCGCCTCGACAGGCGGTCCAGATCTTCCGGCCAGGGCGGGGGGGCAAGCCGGGGAAGGCCCGCCTGTTCAAACAGGCGGGCAAGATCGCTGGGCCAGAATTCGCGTACTTCGCTGCGGATGTGGGGCCCGGACGTTTCTTCTGTGCGCCAGCCGGTACGGGTATCTATGTGAACACGTCTGTGAATCGAACAGGGCGTGATTGGCGAAACACCGGGAATAAACCAGGTGTTTACAAGGGTTGGACAGTCCGGAGAAGGTATTCCTCCTGAAACAGAGCAGACCGGAACGGCACTTACGCCGTAAGGGGGACTCTCCGGCTTAAGCCGGGTTTCTTCCGGAGTTGCTGCAAGCAGTGCATCAATAATTCCGAACTGAAGCGGTGCGGCCATAAGCCTGCCGATGAAGGCAGTATTCCCTTCGCCGGAAAAATTACCTATCCAGACAACCAGTACATAGCGGTCAAAGACTGCTACTGACCAGCTGTCCTTGAACCCGATGGATGTCCCTGTTTTCCAGCCAACAGGGACGCCTGTGCTGGTATCAGGCCGTACCCGTTCCGGGGGAGGGTTGCGTTCCATCATGCGCAGGGTAACCCATGCCGCTTCTTCGGAAAAAAGGCGGGAACCGGATGAAGGTGCCGGAACAGGTACAGAAGCATTCCGGGTATTCCGGAGCGCACGCTGTGCTGACGGATAAAACTGAAGCGGGCGGAAGAAACCCTTGCCGGGCAATGCTGCATACAGTTGAACAAGTTCCATCATTGTAAGCTCTGCACTGCCGAGTACGATTGAAAGGCCATAGTGTTCGCGTGAGCGCAATCCGCGTATCCCGGCCTTGTGCAGCAGATCCCACAGATCCGGATTTTCAAGACGGTTGGCCAGGTGCACGGCGGGGATGTTGCGGCTGTCTGCAAGTGCATCCCAGGCTTTTACCGGTCCCTTGTAATCGCTTTGATAATTGTCGGGAGTATATTCGTTAAAGCTTTGCGGAGTATCGCGAAGCATTGTTTCCGGATGTATAAGACCCTGTTCCAGGGCAAGGGCATAAATAAAGGGCTTGAGAGTCGAGCCCGGCGAACGCCTGGCAGTTGTGCCGTTGACCATTCCCTGTATGGAATCATTGTACCAGTCGGCCGAGCCGACAGCCGCCAGAACCTCCATGGTTGTGTGATCGATCAGGAGGATACTGCCGTTACTGACACCCCATGTGCGGTTGCGTCCGATATAGGCGGAAAGATGATCCTCGCACAGACTTTGCAGCCTGTGGTCGATCGTTGTGCGCTGTGTGTGACCTTTTGCTGCGGGATCAAGAGCCAGAAACTCGCTGTGATGCAGGGCCCGGCGGGGAAAGCGGGCCTGGACCGCAGGCGCCATGCTCATTTCACTGCCGATGAGTGCATCAGCAGGTCGTGCCGTTACCCAGCGCTGATACAGGCTTGAACGGGCATCCAGCAGTTCGGCCGGTACCACTCCCTGAAGAGGTCCCCTGCGAACCGGATTTTGCGGAATTACCGCCAGCATGAGCATTTCTCCGGTAGTCAGATCACGGGGATGACAGCCGAAGTAAAACCATGATGCAGCGGTAAAGCCCTCTATATTGCCGCCCATCGGAGCAAGATTCATCCATGCTTCAAGTATCTCCTGCTTGCTGAAACAGGTCTCCAAAAAAAGTGCAGCTGCGATCTGAATAATTTTGCCGGGAAGCCTGTGTGTTTCAAGTTTGAAGCGCAGGCGGGCTGTCTGCATGGAAATGGTGGACGCGCCTACACGGCGTTCGCGCTTGATATAGGTTTGCCATCCTGCGCGAAACAGGGCCGGAATGTTGATACCGTGGTGTCCGTAAAAGAACTGGTCTTCCTGCAGTAGTACCGCTTCGATAAGCTCGGGCGGATAGTCTGCAAGCGGGGAACGCATGCGGTAGCGCTCCTCGCGGTTGAGAAACACATGCAGCAGTGTTCCGTCGCGATCCATGAATGCGGTGGAAAAAGGCAGCGGTGCCAGTATAGAACCGAAAATACTGTTCCAGACAAGCACCGCGGCCGCTATAAGGGGCGGGACTGCCAGTCCCGCCCCGATCAGCCGGCGCTTCTTCACCGGCCGGTAACCGTAAAGTCTTCCTGGGGCCGCAGGGCCCACAGGGATTTATTATACAAGGCTTCTGCGAACAGGGGGGGGACGGTAAAGCGTCCGGCGTTTACGGCCCTGGTCTGGTAGGTAAAACTGCCAAGGCGGGTATCAACCGTACCGAACACAACAATGCGGTCTTCGCGGATATCAACATAGGCCGGCCGCCATGCAGAACCTGACCCGCCAGTGCGGATAGACTGGGTATCCGGTTCAAGACCGGCAGGGAGCAGATCGACCAGCGCCACATCGTAGACGGGAGATCCGGTCAGGCTGCGGAAGTTGAGTTTGACTGTAACTACATCGCCGACCGCCGCCGTTGTTATGCGGCGCCCTGAGCTGTCCATGTATTCGCGGTACACTTCAATGCCGTTTTTGGTTTCCGTTTTGGGAACCTCGCGGTCAAAGCCGGCCTGGGTAACCTGCCAGAACAGGTGAAGCCGCTCACGGTTTTGCAGCGCCAGGGCTGTCGCATCGCGGGAGAAGGGGGTGGTAACAAGCCGTTCACCTTGCGGTGCCAGAGCCCGTGTTGATTTATCCGCCAGGATCTCGCTGATGGTTATCCGCGCCGAGTCAAGGGCGGGTGCCGCCGTAAGGTAGGCGTCAATCGCCATCAGGGCCAGGTTTGCAGAATGGGTGGTGTACTGCTGACCCGAGAGCTGATCGGCCATCGAAGCAAGGAGTTCTTCCTGCACCTCGTTGAGCCTTCGGGGGAAGTGGCGCGCCGTGATATTCAAATAAATGGAGCTGTACCCAAGGCTGTCCATGTAGCGCCAGTCGCCCTGCCGTGCCATCTGCTTCACAGCTTTGCCAAGCTGGATGGATGCTTCAAGGTCCAGCTTGAGCAGCGCCTGGGTGCCGGCCAGATACAGAGCGGCAAGTCCGGTGTCGGCATTGCGGCCGGCAGCGGCGATATCGCGTTTGAGGGTTTCCACAAAGCTGGTAGTTACCTGGCCGTTCAGGGTAAGAACATAGACCGCGTAGGCGCGGGTGTCCAGGTTCCAGGAACTGGTGCCGCCCGACCGTGCAATAGTGCGCAGTGCGTCCATGGTGTTTGACATAAAGGTGTCGGGTACATAGTAGCCTTTGCTGCGCGCATCGGTGAGGAAGTGGGCGCTGTATGTGGTGATCCAGGGATCAGACTCTGACAAGGCTGTCCAGATACCGATGGACTTGTCGCTTTTTGCCCGTGCCTGCAATATGGAGATGATGCGGTTTACCGCCTGTTCTGTTTCCTGTCTGGTAAAGGAGAACTCCTTCTGGAATTCCGGATACAGGAAGGGCCATGCGGCGCTGACCAGCTGTTCGGAACAGCCATAGGGGAATGTTTTGAGGAAGAAGTTTAGTCCCCTTGCCATACCCATCGGCAGCCAGGAAAGACTGGCTTCGCGTGTGGCAAATTCTTCATACAGGGTGCGGTCCAGTTTTATTTCTGCAGAACCTGTTTTAAGGGCGCCGGTTTGCAGACTTACACGATAGGGTACGGCCGGCCGGATGCTCATGTAGCTGGCCAGCTGGCTGCGTTCATTGCCGCTTGAGGCAAAGAAGCGCAGCTCGGCACCGCCGAGCGGACCTGCAGCCTTTACTCTGACTGTCAGGGTCTGGTCGCGTCCTTCGGGTATCTGCAACGTCATACGGCTTTCGCCTGTCACGCTCAGATGGGCGCTTGGTTTTATTTCAAAGGCGATGCGTGCGTCCTCACCTGAACCTTTCAGGTTGTTGGTTACCGTGACGGCGACATCGAACTCGTCTCCGGGAGCAGCCATCATCGGGGCGTTTGGCGAGATGATAAAGCTGTCGCGTACCAGACCCCGGTCGTCTGCGGCACCGAGAGCCTGATCGGAAACTGCAACAGCCATGACTCGCACCGTGCCGTTAAAGTAGTCCGGGATGCGCCAGGTGACGGTGCGTTTTTCGGGGCCGGAGTCCATGATTCCGGACCAGAAAGCGACCGGCTGGTTCTGTTTGCGTTTGAAGGGGTTAAGGTTTCTGCCCAGCAGTTCATCATAGCCTGCGCCGCCGCCCATCGCGGCAAGGGAATTGGCAATGCGGAATTCGGGTAACAGCAGGTCAAGGATCTGGGCTGTACGCACCTCGAGAGCCCGTTTCTGGAAGAAGAATGCCAGCGGATCGGGCGTTTTATAACCGGCAAGCTGCAGGATTCCTTCGTCAACAGCGTAAATAATGATTTTACCGGGTCTGGATGTTGACCAGGTGACAGGCAAGTCCTGTCCGGGCTTTATATCGCCCGGGAAATCAAGGCTAATGCGGTTTGTCTTGCTTTCCTTGCTGATTGAGAACGGTACCGACCCGTAGCTGAACGGCGCCATGTAAATTTCAGGCGAAGAAAGGGAGCGGGTGTAGGCGACGTTGATATAGCCGTTGTCTTCCAGACCGCGGGGTACGGTGATGGTCTGCATTGTGGTGTTTCCGGTACTCTTGAACCATTTATGGGCATAGACCTTGTCGCGTTCTATTGTAATCAGACCTGCTCCCTCATAGGGAGCCTTGATCATCAGCTCGATGGTTTCGCCCTCGGCAAAGTCTGTGCGGTTAAGGGTGATCTCAAGTTCTGCCGTACGTGTAAGGCTGCGTTCGACGTTCTGTGTACCGGCAACCGAGAAAGCAATACGATTGTATTCAAGTCCATCCTGTCCGGTTATAACCAGTTCAAACTCGCCGCTGGCTGCGCTGGGCAGGCGGTAATCAAGGCCGGCAGCAGGAATATTGTGGCGGGTTTGGCTTACAGGATAGGCCTTGCGGACTGACTGGTAGCGATACACGCCGTTTGGCTGACGTACCAGTACGGAAACGTACCGCATCTCGTTCAGGCTGAATACAAGATCCCTGACGGCGGTGCGTTTCAGATCGGGATCTATGGCCAGAATGTTTACCATGCGTACAGAATCTCGACGGATGAAGGATAAGGGGCCGTCGGCTTTCCAGCCGATCATCCAGTCCAGGGGGCTGACGAACAGGCTGGTTTCGGTAGATACGTTGCGGCCGGAACCCTTTTCGAAGGCTTCGGCATAGAAACGCAGATTGTAGGTTGCACGGTCAAATTTGGACAGGTCTATTGCAAATTGCGCATGACCGTCATCCGCTGTAGTGCGGGTGCCGAGGAATTCCTGGTAGTTGCGGTCGCCGAGCCAGGGGTCGCGGAAGGTCCAGTCCCGCCATTGGCGGAAGTACTGATATCCGGGGCTCAAGGTTATCTGGGCCTTGACCTCGTTGCCGACAGCAGCTGTTCCGAACAGGTTGCGTACGTTAACAATACCGGAAATCTGTCCGGGTTTTATCCAGCCTGCAGCCGGCAGGGGATCGGTTACGGCGGTAACTGTCAGTGTGTCCGGAAGGAATTCTTCCACCTTTACCGTTTGGCTTCCAAGCTGTATGCGGCGTTCCGAGCCGTTTTCTTCACGTATAAGATACAGGTGGAATGTGTATGTGCCGGTCGGCGACCAGTCGTGGGTGCTGAAGCGGACTTCGTTGAAGCCTTCTGCTGTTAACGGAAAGCGTCGGTTAAATACTTCGTTGCCGCGCGGATCGATAACCCTGCATTCAAGAGGTGTGCGGGCAAGGGAGATGTTCCAGTCACCGGCTTTTACTATCATGGCCATGCGGACCTCGTCGCCGGGGCGGTACAGACCGCGGTCCGAGAAGATGAAGGCATTGACCTTGTTCGGATCGGTTGCCCCGTATACACCGCCGGTATCAAAGGCAGACCAGTCCAGCTGACGGCCGGTGGCTGTAAAGGGCATAAACGAAAGGTCTTCGCCGCGGTGAACTACAAAGGCGGTAGGCGCGCGCTCGCGCTGATACGAGGAAAGCGACGGCAGTGTAACCATGCCGTCCTGGCCGGTTTCTGCCTGGACCAGAACGTTTCCGTTCAGCCCGATTACAGAAACCGTTGCGCCTGAAACAGGATCGCCGGTGGCAAGTGACTGAACAAAGATGGCACGGGTTCCGTCGGTATTCGTTTTTACCAAAAAGCCCAGATCGGTTACCATAATAAGCCGCTTGTCCGGGTTTGCATTACGATCGCGATCCTGTACGGTAAATACAAACAGCCCGTGACGCAGGTTCTGGTCGGGAATGTTGTTCAGATAGCGGCTGAAATCGAAGGAAAAATGTCTCAGTTCACGCTCGTTTGCATGTGCAATCCTGAGGCTTTCGGTGTACTGCACGCTCAGATTCTGTTCGTTAAAGCGGTAATTGGTAAAACGGAAGTTGTTCAGGTCGCCGTTCGACTGGGATATCAGGTGGTTTATATCATCCGGTCTGACACGGTTTACAACAAACTCAACATTCTGTACTCCGCGGCTGTACATGGCAAGGCGTCGGTCGCCGGTCAGGGACAGGAGACTTCCTTCGGAAAGGATGGCAATTTCCCGCGGGAACTGGCGTACCCGGAATATGGTTCCATAGGAATCGGGCAAAAAATAGTCGCCCCAAAATCGGGCAGCCCGGTCAAGCTCAACAAAGATCTGGCGTCCCGGTTCGGCAGTAAAGCGGAAGCTGTTTACAGAATTGAAGCGCAGCTCGGCAGGTATGGGTTCAGGGGTAATGCGCCGCGACAGGGCGAGCACCTCGGGCAGCATCTCCTGGGTGCTCCAGGAGTGATTGCGATTGGCGCGAAGGCCGGGAAGTTCCGGCCGGTCAACAGGCAGCTCCCAGACGCGGATGTTGCGCATCAGTTCTTCTGTGGAAATCTCGCCCCGTGTGGTCAGTATAAACACCTGGTCGAATTTGTTATCCGGTGTTTTAATCAGTTCATGGCTCAGGGATTGCACCTGCACAAAGCTGGTTGCGCCGGGGATCTGGACGCTCGCGCTCAGATTGGACGCGCTGGTTGATCCTCCTGCCGAGCTTGCCACTCCCCTGCGGACACTCAGGCGCATATCAACTGCACGGGCAGGCATGCCCAGCGGTTCGGAGACGATCCATGCTGTCTGAAAGGTTTTGTCGTAGCTGACAGTGAACTGGTGCGGGCGTTTTTCAAGCGAACCGGATGAGGCGTTCATAACCGGTTCCAGCAACAGGGCGCTTTCAAGGCTTGCAGTATCGATCGGATAGTTTGCCCGCAGGGTAAACAGAGCCCGCTTGATACGGCTGTCTTCGGGGTCGATGTAAAAATCGCTGTCACTTACTGTTATGTGAAAATCTGCAATGGAAAAATCAAATGTTTGTTTTGCTGATATATGTGAAGGAAACAGGGCCGGGGAAAGGGTGACGGTGTAACGGGTGCCGATGGCCCACCATTGGCCCGGAGAAAAACGGAGTACGGCATCGCCATCCCAGGCCCAGGTGCCGGGAATCGCCGGGGTAATGGTTATTCCGCTGGTGACGGCTTTTCCGGCCATTTCGGCCGGTGCTGCCGAGCCGTAAAAAGTGATAACAAGGGGATCTATGCGTCCGTTTTCCCAGTCATTGGAAGGACGTGACCAGGAATAGTCTATCAGCACGGGCTGGGGCTGTTTTGAAAGCCAGATGCGCCAGCCGAAAAAGACGTTTGTGCCAATGACGATCAGAACTGCCGCACCGATTACAAAGGGCTTGTAGCGGACAGCAAAGCGCCCGGCAGCGCTGGCTGCGGCACGGCGTGCTTTACCTCCTGCGCCGGTCGTTAAAAAACGTCCGATTGCCTTGATGAAGCCCGGAGGCGAATAGCTGCCGAATATAAAGCGCATAATGCTTCCAAAGGTTTTTTTCGGTTTTTTTTCTGACATTAACTGCTCCCGTTTTGTTGTGCTGTCAGTATACCGCATTTTATGTGAAATACAACGAAAGACTGAGATGTTTTGCCCTCTTGCGCATTACATGGTTTTTAATGTGGGTGTATACTTACGGAAATGTTTAATATGAACGGAGGATTTCATAGATGACGATCAATACCAGGCTTTTAAAAAGGCGGTTTGTCTGCTTGCTGGCACTTACCGGTGCAGTGCTTCTTGTTCTTTCTTTGGCTGCCTGTCCAGGCTCGAATTCTGCTCCGCCGGTACCCGGGCCTGCACCAATAGTATTTCCGGCCCCTCCGGCAAATCTGTATGACTTTTCAATGCTTGGCGCCGAATATTCTGCGGGTGACTCGGTCAGTTTTTCTGTCTTTGCGCCTCGAGCCCGTGCAGTCAGCCTGAAAATAGCCGGGGATGATGATGTTGCAATGACAAAGGACGTGTACGGTATCTGGCGGGTTACCCGTCCTGACACTCCGGTTGGCACCCGGTACCGGTTCAGTGTTGACGGAACCCTTGCCAGTGACCCCTACGGAAAGGCCTGGAGCTGGCAGGACTGGCAGGGCGGCGGATGGTCAATAGTTGTTGACCCTGCGGATTTCTCATGGACTGATGCAGACTGGGAAATTCCGTCGATCGACGAACTGGTTATTTACGAACTGCACCTCAAGGATATGACATCCCATGCAACCAGTGCGGACATCGGTGTTGCTGATGATGCAATCCGTGGCAAGTATGCCGGAATTTCTGCTGCTATTCCGTATTTCCAGGAGCTGGGTGTAAATGCCCTTGAGTTCATGCCGATTTCCGAGTTCAATGACGGCGGTTATTCCTGGGGCTACAATACGCAGAGCTTTTTTGCCCCCGAGTCAGGCTTTGCGGTGGACCTGTCAGACGGATACCCGACCGGCTCGCAGGTTGCCGAATTTCAGCAGATGGTGGATGACCTGCATGGTGCAGGTATCGCAGTCATTGTAGACATGGTGTACAACCATGTCGGCAACGACCAGAACTCCTTCTGGGCGATCGACAATATCTACTATTTTGACTACAACAATAATGGGACCACCTCCGATGACGGTACCCCTTGGGGCAACCATGTTGCCTCCTGGCGCCCCATGGTTAAAAAACTGATGTATGATAACCTGTGCTACTTTATCGAGTATCTCCATGTAGATGGTTTCCGCTTCGATGCCACCAGCTACATGGATCATAATGCCCTCAAAGAAGTTGTTGCCGCCCTCAAGGTAGAGTTTCCGGACGTTATCTTTATTGCGGAACAACTTCCCAATTCTGCAAACTTCAAGGGAACCGGGATTGCCCAGTGGTCAGATCCTTTCCACGACACCATGAAAGCCCTGCTGCGCATGGGTACGTATCAGGGTAATGCCTACAACAGCAGCAACCTGGGAAAAATTACCTATTATACCAAGGATGACAATTGGTCAGCAAACCCGCTTGAGACCATCAACTACTTCGAATCTCATGATGAAAACTCGGTGCTTTTTGAGGTTTTGACCAATACCGGAAAAACTATTGAGGATGCCCGTAAATCTACCAAGCTCGGTGCCCTGCACCTCTTTACCGCTCTTGGTACACCGATGCTCATGGCCGGGCAGGAATTTCTTAAAAACCGCGAAGGACAGAACCTGAATGAAACGAATGGCCAGATTGACTGGTCCTGGTATTCAGGTGCTGACGTGGCAGCCCTGCGGTCCCAGGATGTGTTTACATATTATCAGGGGCTCATCGCCTTGCGGAAAGCATATCCTTCACTCCGTTTGACTGGTTCCGATCCTGCTTCTGTCGGGGCGTTCCGCTGGTCTGTTACCCCCGGTGCCTGGGGTAATCTGGGTTATCCGTATACCAACGGCGGCGATCTGGTTATCGGGTATGCTCTTAATGCCAATGCAAGTGTTGGAAGTGTCCAGTGGGTTGTGGTGTTGAACTATGCTACAACTGATAAAACAGATCTGGAGATCGTCTTTCCGGCCGGCGGGAATTGGTATCTGATTGCTGATGGTGATGTGGTTCACCGCGACGCACCTCCCGTTACTGTAACGCCAACCGGGGATGATGCTGCAGGCTGGAAAGTCACACGAACAGTGCCTGCCCGCACGGGTCTGTTGTTTGCGAAAGGATTGGTTTTCTGATCATCGATGATACTGTAAAGAACCAATAACGGGGCTGTCCTGTGCAGTGATGCAGGACAGCCTTTTTTTGCAGGTGTTCCGGGAACCCTGTGCCGGTTTTCACGGAGGCCCTGTGGTAGAATCGTATCGGGCTCTGTTCAAGCAATGCAGATGTCGGTCGTAAAAGGGGTTTAAATGTTCAGTATACGGTTAATGATCAAATACCGGCATCAGGATGCGCCTGATCCTTTTGCTGTTATACACAGCATTTTCGAACGCATTCGCTATCATGATGAAACCATCTCCTTTTCTGCTGTTCAGACTGACAAAGATGGTATGACGAAAGGTGTGTTCACCATTACGCGTGGCGACAGAGGCACCGAAGACGGGTATCCCTATGCCCTTGATGTTGAAACAGTCAGAAAGCAAAACTTCGGCTGTCTGCTTGTCGAGATCTGTTATGATGAACATCAGAATCTCCAGGCTCTCCGTGAAAAAATAGGCGAAGGGGATTCTCTGCTTTTCAGATATCTGAAAGAATGGCTTGAGCTTATAGATGCGGACTATGCCTCTATACATACATCCCTTGAACCCCTGTCTTTTGCCGGACTTGATGAAGAAGGCTTTCCGGCACGGCTTGGCTGGATAACCTGGTTCGGTGACAGGCTCTGTACTGTCATCGGCAGGGACCTGCTCCTTGATGCCCGGCCTGTGCTGTACAATGCCTGCACAGTACAGAACCGGCAGGGAGTGCTGTGGCAGCTCACCTCCAGCATCCTGGATCGGACTGAAGGACTTGGACGGTATCAGGGCCTGCGTACCTACCTGGACGGGCGCGTGTTTCGTCCGCTTCAGCTTGTTGAATCTTCCTGGTTTTCGCTTGCGTATACTCTTGCGGGACATGTACAGTTTTCGGCTGAAACAGATGATATTGAGACGGCAATGGAGGCTGTCTGCGGCTGTACGCTGGAACAGTACAAGGATCTTTGGGATACAGCGGACGGACGAACCTGCGGCCTGGATGTCAGCATCAGTTATTCCCGGTTGGAGAAGGGCTATTCATGCAGCCTTTTTGTTAATAGCAGACTTGACAGCATACGGGGCAGGGATGTGATCAGGATTGATATTTCTGATTACCTGTACACTTTTTTGCGCATGAACTCGATGCTGCCTGATCCGCAGCCGGCAGGCCTTGATATCCGGCCCCCGAAAAATGCCCTGTATGCCCTGTGTGCTGACATTGAATTCATGCATCCACTGTCCATTGAGCCTCTTTCTGAACGTCTCGTTGAACTTTTTGACTGCCAGGACCATTCCTTGTGTGAAGGTGTCCTGACAGTGCGGGTGCTCGGTCTTCTTGTAACAGTTTCATTCACCCATGAGTTCGGGGGTCTTTCGTATTACTCCCTCAAGGCGCGGTATGCCGGGAAAACAGATGAATCCTGGCGCAGTATAGACATCAGTAATTATTTTATCACCATGCTTGAAACGGGTGGGGTCTTGCAGAGCAGGGATCTGATTTTCCGGAAAACGACTATAATGTGTAACAAATCTGTAAATTGATGCCCTATAGCGTATCCCGGGGGTGCCCTGAGTTGTGAATTCTTTCGTATCGTCAAAATAGAGAGGATTTCATGAATAAAAAACTGTTCAGTAGTGTGACAGGCCTTTTTCTTTTTCTATTTGTTTGGGGAGGCTCTGCTGCTGCCGAGCCTTTAACGCTTGATCTGACAGCTGCGGTTCGCCTTGCCCTGGCAAACAGTCCGTCTTTGGTGCGGCATGAGCAAAATCTGCTGCAGGCGGAAAAACAGGCAGCATCGGTTTGGAATGCTTTTTTGCCTAACCTGTCGCTTTCTGCATCATTGAGAAATACACACTGGTTCGGTGAAGTGCCTCCCTCGGCGGCAGCCCAGGATCCATGGACTCTGGGTGCCTCTGCAGGTCTTTCCCTGACCCTTCCGTCTTCACTGCCCGCATCTATTTCTCTTACCCTGCAGGAACGGGATCTGGCCCGTCTTGCCTGGGCAGAGGCGGGCACAGCACTTGGCCGTTCAGTTTCACGTGCTTTTTATGCACTTGCTGCGGCTGAACAGACCCTTGTAATTTCAGCGGAAAACCTGCAGCGTGCTGAACGGCAGGCTGATCTTGTTGAGCGGAATTATCGCAGCGGTCTTGCATCCGAGCTTGCCTGGCTGCAGGCCCGTTATAATGCGGCAAGCCTGCGTCCGGATCTTTCCCGGGATACCCTTTCCCGCGATACCGCCAGACGTACCCTGCTTTCCCTGCTGGGGCTTTCACTTGATACCGAACTTGTACTTGTAACCGAAACCGGTCCGGATATTTTTTCCATTCCTGACGGTGACGCCGCCCTTCTTGTTGAACGCAGGCTTGATGTCCGCCGCGCTGTTCTTGAACTTGAGAAGTCCCGAACATCCCGGCTTGCAGGTGACCTGGGCCGTTTTGGTCCAACCATATCATTGAGCGAGACCTTTTCGGTTTCAAATTTGCAGCAGGAATTGAAATTACCGGAAAACGGGTCACTTACGCTGTCGGTAAGCATTCCCCTTAACGGCTATATTCCCGGCTCCCGTGAAAGCCTTGCCGGTTCTGCCCGACAAAGCGCCGTAGTAACTGCCGAGGCCGCGCTCAAACAACTTCGCATTGATGCCGAACGTGAAATTCTTAATCTGCGGGGCTCCCTTGCCCAGCTTGCAGAAACCGCGGAAAGTGCCTCCCTGAACGTTCAGCTTGCCGAACGCAGCTATGCCCTGTCCCGTGACGGATATGCCGCAGGTCTTGTCAGTGAG
The DNA here is from genome assembly GCA_964641135.1 of uncultured Treponema sp. Lineage (GTDB taxonomy): Bacteria > Spirochaetota > Spirochaetia > Treponematales > Treponemataceae > Teretinema. Next base: position 49,846 of record CAZXJV010000002.1, read on the forward strand.
GAGTCGTTAAACGATGAACGGGCAAAACTTGCGCAGGCACAGATGCGTTCTCTTGCTGCTGAATATAACCGCAAAGCAAGCCTTGCTGATCTTGCCTGGATGCTGAATGCGGGTTTTTCCCAATTTAATTCTGTTGGAGGAGCTGAATGAAACTCTTTGATCGTGTAAAAAAAACAGGTACTGACGGCCTTATCAGACTGGTGCTGGTTCTGTGTATAGTGCTTGTAACCGGTGCTATTATTATCACTACACGAAGCCCCCGCCAGTCAGCTGGCGGATTTTCTGCCCCGACAAGCCGTTCTGTAAGCGGGATGGCACCAACAGGCAGTGCGCCTGCGGTTACCGGAAGCGGCCCGGGATCGGGAACCGGTCCTGGTGCGGGTGCAGGTGCGGGTGCGGGTGCAGATGCAGGTGCAGGTGCAGGTGCAGGTGCACCTGCAGGCAGCGCTGAAGGTTCGAATCCTTCGGCAAGTTCTGGCCGTAGCATACAGCCTCCGTCTGCTGCACGCATTACCGTAGAAGTGGTGACACTTGCTCCTGCACTCATTCAAAAGCCGCTTCGTCTTACAGGAGATGTTCTGGCACGAAGCCGGGTGTCCCTGGTTCCGGATACTGCAGGACGGGTTACACGTGTTCTTGTGCGTCCTGGGGACTATGTAAACCGCGGAGATTCTGTTGCCATGGTTGATCCGTCGCGGCCGGGAAGTCCCTTTGCCGAAAGCCCGGTGCGGTCTACTGTATCCGGGACAGTTCTGGCAATGCCGGTTTCGGTAGGAGATACTGTTTCTACCGGAACAGTCGTAGCTCAAGTTGGTTCTCTTGGCGCTCTTGAAGTTGTTTCTGCAGTTCCCGAAAAATACATCGGCCAACTCAAAACAGGCCTGCCTGCCTCACTGTCCTTTGAAGCCTGGCCGGCAAAACACTTTCCTGCAACCCTTGCTTTTATCGGTCCGGTAGTTGACCCTGCCACCAGAACAGTAGAGGTCAGGCTCGATTTTTCCGATCTCCAGGGGCTTGTCCGGCCGGGCATGTATGCCTCCATCAGTCTGGTAACTGCTGAATCCCGTTCTACCATGGTTGTACCCCGAACTGCCCTGCGCTCCTGGAATTCCGCCGATGCGGTCTACATTGTTGATGAGGCCGGCGTCGCAAGGGTTCGTCCGGTTACGCTCGGGCTTTCAAATGACCGCCAGATCGAGCTGGTTTCAGGCGTACAGTTTGGTGACCGGGTTATCAGTGCCGGTTCTGTTACAGATGGGACAGCAGTGCGTGCGGTAGAGCGTGGAGGAAATTGATGAACATATCGGAATTGTCTGTACGCCGTCCGGTTACTATAACAATGCTCTTTATTTTAGTCTTTGTTGTTTCGGCAATCTTTGTTCCGCGACTTGGTGTCGGCTTGTATCCTTCGGTTACAATGCCCCGCCTTACGGTGTTTACCAGCTACCCGAATGTGGGTCCTGATGAAATCGAAGCAAATGTAACTGCAGTTCTTGAAAACCGTCTTGCAAGAATTCGCGGGCTTACATCAATTTCAAGCCAGTCATCAACCGGATCAAGCCGCATTACTCTCAGCTTCGGGTATGATGTAAATCTTGATGAGGCGTCTGCCGAAATTAATGAGGTTCTTGCCCAGGCAGTCCGTGCTCTTCCTGCCGATTGCGGCGTGCCGGTATTGCGTCGTTTTGATATGAGCGCCATGCCGATTATGCGCTTGAATGTAAAGGGAAATTTGCCGCTTGATCAGCTGCGTTCCATAGCAGAAGAAACCGTTCAGCCCCTTCTGGAGCGTGTGGAAGGAGTTGCTTCGGCAGATGTGGCAGGCGGTGCTGCCAGGTTTGTACGGGTGGATGTATCGGCAAACCGTCTGGAGGCATTCGGCTTGTCTCTTTCATCGATAGCTCAATCTCTTTCAGCCCGTAATGTGCGGCTTGCAGGCGGTACACTCTCTGGTGAACAGCTTGATTACCAAATCCGTACAAATGAGGTCTACCGCAGTCTGGAAGAAGTTCGCGCAACTGTCATTGCAGCACCTTCATCCGCAACAGTACTGCGTCTGGGCGACATTGCGGATGTATATGAAGATTTTGATTATTCCGGGTCACGCATCTGGATTGACGGTGTCCCGGGCCTGTATGTGTCAGTCACCAACGAAACGGGAACCAACAGTGCCAGTGTTGCCCGCGGTGTCCGGGCCGCGCTTGACGGTATTAATGAAAGTCTTCCTGCAGGAGTTGAAGTGGTGGTGGTAAGCGATGACACCACCCTTGTAAACTCAACCCTTAACCAGGTTTATACCTCTGCGGTTTGGGGTGCGGTCCTTGCGATGCTTGTGATCTTTATTTTTTTGCGATCGGTAAAGGGCACCGTGATAATCGGTTTATCAATGCCCATTTCCATTATCGTCACACTCCTTGTTATGTCTTTGATGAATCTGACAATAAACATAATGACAATGGCGGGACTGATTCTCGGTATCGGTATGATTGTCGATTCTTCAATAGTAGTGCTGGAAAATATTCATCTGTACCGGGAACGAGGAGACCGGCCGGCTGTGGCGGCAATTCTGGGCAGCCGTGAAATGCTGAATGCCATCGTTGCAAGTACTGCCACAACCCTGTGTGTTTTTATTCCGATGATTATATACAAGGCAGAACTTGAAATGATGGGACAGATGTTTCAGGACCTGGTTATCACTGTGGTTATCTCGCTTTCTGTTTCTCTTGTTGTTGCAGTAACACTGGTGCCCGCTCTGTGCGGCAGCATTCTCAGGCTTGATACCCGTGTGCAAAAACCGCTGCGCTTTCCGGTTCTCGCCCGCTTTGATGCAGGTGTAGAAGGGTTTTTGCGTGCTCTTGAAAACGGGTATGTTCGGGCGTTGCGTTTTGTTCTTGCGAACAGGTTCCTTGTATTAACCCTTGTGTCCCTGCTGTTGGTTCTGTCTCTTTTGCGGTTCGGCTCTCTGGGCATGAATCTGGCTCCGACATCCACAACCGATGACAGGATCACTGTCTCTCTTTCCATGCCGGCGGGCACAAATGCTGCGGTAACCGAGGATCTCCTGTTCCGTATGCAACAGATCATTCAGACCGAGGTCAGCGGCTATACCTCTTTGCTGCTGAATGCCGGTCAGGGTACCAGCGGGAGCATTCAGATAAACCTGCCGCCACCGGACAAGCAGACTCTTACACCGGCCGATATCCGGACAATTCTGACTCCCCACCTTTCTTCTTTTCCGGGAGCGAATTTCAGTTTTTCGTCAGGACGTTCCTGGGGAGGAAGCTCGCCGGTAAATATTGCCCTGTATTCCAGGAACAGCGACGAGCTTGCCGAGGCTGCAGACCGTATTGTAGAAATTCTCAAAGAGCAGGTGCCGCAGTTGACCAATGTTTCCACAGATCAAAGCTCGGGGAATCCTGAATACCTTGTGAAAGTGGATACAGACCGGGCCGCATCCCTGGGCGTGTCTGTTCAGGCGGTTGCTTCACAGCTGCGTACCATGCTGAACGGTGTAACTGCAACAACCTTTCTGTACGGAGCGAACGAGATACAGGTTCGGGTGCGGTTGCGCGACAGCGATCTGGATTCGTTATCCGATTTGCTTCGTATTACTGTTCCCGGCCGAACCGGGCGGGTCAGCCTTGATAATCTTGTTACCCTGGAAAGCGGATACGCACCTCGCAGTATTTCACGCGAGGACGGCCTCAGGCTGAGCCGGGTAACCGCCCAGCTTGTTTCAGGTGCAGCGATTACAGATGTTCAGCCCCTGGTGGATGCTGCCCTTGCACAGTATCTTGTGCTGCCTGAATCCGTGACAATGGCTGGCAGCGGTGAGTCGCGCGACATTCAGCGTTTTGGCGGATCATTGATCCTGGTGCTTCTTGTTGCGGTGTTTTTGGTTTTTCTGGTTATGGCGGCACAGTTTGAATCCCTCGTTGATCCGTTTATAATTTTCTTCTCTATACCTCTGTTGGTGATCGGCGTTGTGTGGATCTATGTCATCATGAAGATGCCCTTTACCCTGTATGGCGGTATTGGTGCTGTCGCTCTGGTTGGTGTTATTGTAAACAACGGTATTGTGCTGGTGGATGCAATGAACCGTCTGATGGACAAAAAAACACCGGTTATGGAAGCATGCCTTTCTGCCGGGCGAAACCGTTTGCGACCTATTTTAATGACAACGTTGACTACTGTGACCGGGATGATTCCCATGTCGTTCTTCCCCGGTCCCGGCGGAGAAATGATGCAGCCGGTGGGACTAACTATAGTGGGCGGCCTTGTTTCCGGGGCGGTTCTGACGCTCTTTGTTACACCGGTGATGTATAGTCTGTTCAACAAACGGCGTGAACAACGTTTTGCAAATCCTGACGCCCTGATGAATCAATTGGCAGAATATGATACAGTTCACAGCACAAACTGATACATGGAGATGTCATGAGCGAAAAAAATACCTGTCCCTGCGGTTCAGGCAAAGCCTATACCGCATGTTGTGAACCTGTTATTACCGGTAAATCCCCGGCGCCAACCGCCGAAGCCCTGATGCGGGCCCGTTATTCTGCCTACGCAAAGCACGAGATTGACTTTATCATGAAGTCCTGTATCCGGCGCGAGGGAGAAAACGAGATTGATCCGGAAGAAACACGGCGCTGGAGCGAAAGCTCACAGTGGCTTGGTCTGACCATTCACCGCACAGAAGCCGGTTCTGCGTCCGATTCAAAGGGCCTTGTAGAGTTTTCTGCCTTTTATTCTCAAAAGGGATTGCGTGACGAGCACCGCGAGACCGCACAATTCAGGAAGGTTGACGGCCAATGGTTGTATGCGGAAGGAACTATGGCTGCAACTACAGTTGTCCGCACCGGTGAAAAGGTTGGCAGGAACGATCCGTGCCCCTGTAAATCGGGAAAAAAATACAAGCAGTGCTGTGGCCGTTAAGCGCCACTTGTCAGTTTTTTCGTATGAAGGTTCCTTCATCCAGTTCGCGCCAGGCTGTTTCCAGTTCGTCGTGGGTGTTCATCACAATTGGACCTCCCCATGCTACCGGCTCCTGAAGCCTTGGTGCACACAGAAAAACTCCGCGCATTCCCTCATCACCGGCTACAAGCTCAAGGTTGGCGCCGGTGCCTAACAGAAGGGCTGAACGGGCCGGATACTGTTCGTCGATGGTACCAACCTTGACCGATCCGGAAAAAAGATAGAGCCAGGCTGTATTATCAGCCGGAAGTTCCATAGACCAGGAACGGCCCGGGTTAATATCCAGATCCAGAAACAGAGGTTTTATATACCGTCCCTGAAACGCGCCTTCCTTTCCGCGGTAGATACCGCCGATAATCCGTATAATCGTACCATCCTCATCAATAACCGGCACCATATCCGCAGAAATATCGCCGTAGGCCGGAACACACATCTTGTCTTTTCCTGGCAGATTGAGCCAAACCTGCAATCCCAGCATGCGGGGAGACTCCTGCGGCATCTCCTGGTGGATGATTCCGCTGCCAGCTGTCATCCACTGGCAGCCGCCTGCTTCAATAACCCCGCGGTTTCCCAGACTGTCGCCGTGCTCTATACGGCCTTCCACCAGATAGGTAATTGTTTCAATCCCCCGGTGGGGATGCCAGGGGAACCCCTTGATATAATCTTCGCTGTTCAGGCTGTCAAAGGCATCCAGCATAAGGAACGGATCAAATTCTTTTATTGTGCGCGGGCCAAGCACCCGCACCAGTTTTACACCGGCTCCATCACTTGTCGCGTATCCTGCAACTACGTTTTTGACTGTGCGTGAATCATTCATGGCTTTTCTCCTGCGATAGTATAGCACGGTTCGTTCTGCCCTGCTTGAGATCAGACTACCCGGCGCAGCCACCGGCCGGAGCGCAGACGCCACCAGCCCAGCACCGCTTTTGCGGGTTCTTCTGAAGCCATAGTAACAAAGATTAACCAGGCCGGTGGATTGGACAGATAGACTAAAAAGGCTGCCAGCGGCAGAGCCAGGGCCCACAAAAAAAGGACATCGTAAAAAGCACAAAAAATGGTATCACCGCCTGCACGGCAGACCCCGACAACCATGGTCATGTTAAAGCTCCGGAATGGATACAGAAGGGCCATTATCATCAGCATTATTCGAGCGCTGCCCAGCACCCCGGGCGAGGCGTTGAACAAAACAGGTATCAAGGCACTGAGCGGAATCAGCAATAGTCCTACGGCCGCAGCAGCAAGAGGATTGAAGAAGGTCGTCTTCTGTGCTGCTTTGCGGGCAGCTGCTTCATCACCGGCACCTATATTGTTGCCGATTAAAACCGCTGCCGAGTTGCCCAAACCGATAAACACTACCCATACCAGCTGTGATACCGTAACGGTGATATTGAAGGCCGCGATGTTTTCGGTACCTGAACGTGCAAAAATGACACTTTGCATTGTGATTCCGACAGACCACAACACTTCGTTTGCGAAGACCGGCATCGCAATGCGCAAAAAACCTTTTATAAACAGGCGGTCAACAGCGCTGAATTCCCTGACCGTTCCGGCAGGCGCGTAGCCTTTTGCGTAGGTAATAACCAGCACGATGGCAAGTTCAACAAGGCGCGATAGCACGGTAGCAAGTCCGGCTCCGGCAATGCCGAGGCGGGGGATCGGTCCCGCGCCGAATATAAGCAGATAGTTCAGCAAGACATTAAGGCTTAACGATATAAGAGTCGCCGTCATTGCCAGCCGCACTTTGCGGATTGTTCTGAGGATTATTATAAAGGTAAAGCTGATGCCGAATGGTATAAATGAAAGGGCCATCAGTGACAGATACCGGGCCCCTTCGGTAATTACCTCTGCATCCTGCGTGTACAATCCCAGCACCCGGGATGGAAAAACCACACCGGCAACCGTAAAGACAGCGCTGAGCGGAAGCACCAATGCAAGCGCCATACCTGTTGTCTTTCGGACACCCGCGATGTCGCCCCGTCCCCAAAACTGGGCACTGAAGACAGAGGCTCCGGATGTAATGCCGAACAAAAACATGTTAAGAAGAAAAAAAACCTGATTCCCGAGTCCTGCTGCCGCCAGCTCGGTTGTGCCAAGCCGGGATATCATTACTGTATCAGCCATGTTGACCAGAGAGTTCATCAAACCCTGAATCATTATGGGTACAGCTATAGCAAACATCGCGCCATAGAAGGTCCGGTTGGTTTGGGGTAGTGCCGGAATACTTTGTTCTGGGGTGTTCATTGTGCGCGTCCCCGGCCGGTTATCCACACACCGGTAAAGATCAGTCCCGCTCCGCAGACAGCCCAAAGAGTCAGGGGTTCGCCAAGCACGAGGGCAGAACCTGCAAGTGTTAAAAGCGGGATAAAATAAATGAAATTATTGGCCCGCGTTGCTCCAAGTGTCTGGACGACCTTGGTCCAGAACACATAGGCCGCACAAGAGGCAAACAGGGTCAAAAAAAGCAGGTTCGCACTCACCTTCCAGTCCAGAAACGGGGTAAAGTCAAAACGGGGACGCTGAAAAAACAGTACCGGGATAACAGTGACAAGGGTATAAAAGAAAATCTTCCGGGTATTGTACAGGGTTGAGTACCGGCTCGCCATACCCCGGATAATAATCGAATAGAGAGCCCAGGACAGAGCCGAGATTAATGCAAGGCTGTCTCCCAGGGGGTTGAGTTTGAGGATGAAGGCTCCGTTGAAGATAACAAGTACCGTGCCGATAAAGGCTGCAAGACCGCCGGCTGCTGTGTGCCGTGTAATGCGTTCAGTACGGGTCATAAAATGTGCAAGAATGGATGTCATGATCGGAGCAGTGGCCACCAGAAGAGACACGTTGCTTGCAAGCGAATACGACAGCGCCCAGTTTTCTGCAACGAAGTACAGGGTGCCGCCGGTCAGCCCGGCCAGAATCATTTTCAGTTCGTTTTTTATACTTTCCGGGCGATGAACCCTGGGGTAAACCAGAAACATTAACAGCCAGGCCAAAAAGAAGCGGTACACAAGAATTTCAATCGGTGTAAAAAACCGTAACAGCACCTTTGTTGCGATAAAGGTGCTGCTCCAGATCACTATTGTGCCGACGGCCAGAACGTACGCAGCAGAGCGTTTCATAGGTTACCATCCAAGAATTTCCCGGCGGTGCAGGGTGCCAAGCCGGGTAAGGTTTTCGGCCAGCGGCAGTGTTGTATCCCCTCGCTGGGCCAGATCAATCGTAAAACGGTTCATTGAAAAATGCTGGAAGCAATACACCGGCACAGACTGTTCCGGGTGCGGGGTTCCGGTGGTATGCCTGCGACAAGAGGAGCCCAGCTCTTCAGCATAGGCGCAAAAGATACCGCCTTTTTTGAGTTCGCTGTAGCCCACCAGCCACAGAGGACAGTCAAGCGATGCACGCAGGCTTGCTGTTTCACGGGCCATCCATTCTTGACTTTCGAGCAGCAGTGTCTGCAGCCGCGGCGAGGCCCGTTCCTTGATCCAGTCAAGCTCTTTTGTTTTTGCGCTGTGAAGGGGCGTTTTGTTCAGAATCAGTACATTGCGGCGGAAGTCTATGCCCAGTTCAGGATTGAGCCGGAAGAAGCGGTCGCCGATTTTACCGGCAAGACCGACAAGATACCGGCGGTTGCCGGCAAGTTGTTCGTTTTTTCCGGGATTATCTCCTACAACAATAAGGCGAATATCACTTTCGGGAGTCAGTCCATCAAGGCTGTAGTTGTACACCACCGGAGTGTCAACAGGATAGGGCGGAACCCCATCTTTTGCAGCAGCCTCTGCGGCAAGCTTGGCCCATTCATTGCAGCCCCCTTCCGCCTCTGCAAGCCAGTGATCACACTGTGAGCGGAATCGTTCCCGGAAGCTGCTCAGCGCTGCCCATTGTTGATCGGTCATGATGGCGTTCAGTATAGCAGATTTTTTTTTTCGTTTTAAGGGGACCTGAAAAAAACCATTATCGTTTTTGAAGTGCCCGTAAGCCGGTTTGACAGAATGATGCGCAGAAATGATACTTGTATGTACAATGAGTGACGAAAACCGGATTGAACTTGACAAGGCCTCCCCCGGACAGGGGAATACTGTTCGACTGACATCTGCCTTTGCCCTTGAGCATTGCCGCGAGCTTAAAACAGGCCGTGTGGTTGTGTACCGCGTGACCGGGAAAAAACCGGATTGCAAGCTCGATGCGGTAACCGTCCCCCTTGATGAATTATGTTCTTTTTCCCCTGAGGATTTTGAGCGCGATTATTTTCTTATAACCAAAGCTGCCTTTGAGTCTCTTCCTGCTGTGCGGCCGGATCCGCTTGCACAGCAGGTTGCCACATATGCGGCGCTGGCGCCCGAGGAACGCACGCAGGCCTTGCGTTCTGTACGGAACACCCTGCAAAAGATCCGGGATACCGAAGCCCATCCCATGGCAAAGGCTAAAGCCATCATGGACGCTGTTGAACAGTCTTTTGCCATAAACAAGGCTTCACTGAAATTACGCAAACAGGATGTAACCGTTCATGAACACGAGGTTGCTTCGGAAACCAGGATGGTGGTTAATGCTGCCCTTGCAATGGTTGAATCTTCCGAAACCACAGCCTCCTTGTTTGAGGCATTCAAAGGTCTTTCCAACGGTCAGACACTGAATCATGTCAGCCGTGTATTCGCCATGACAACCTCTTTTTTCCATTATTACAACAACCGGGTTCAACAGCGTCTTGCCCAGCAGCTCCGTCTTGTCTTTCCTTCTGTTTATGTTGAACCCTACCGGCGTATTCTTCCTGACCTTCCGGATCACCTGTTCACTTCGGACAACCTGATACCTCTTCCTTCAATTGCTCCGCCGGTGATGAAGGAGTGGGCTCTCGGTGCGTTCCTGCATGATATCGGCAAGATTGCCAACCTGGATTATTTTGAAAGCGATGCAGCCTACAACGCCGAACAGATTCGGCAGCATGTTTTCCTGAGCGCAGGCCTGATTTTGATGAATTACGGGACAGATCATGAGGAGGCCAGGTTGATTGCCGCCGATCATCATAATGCCCTTTTTAAGGAAGGGGGGTACGGGGTCACGAGGCTCGAACGCGAAAAGGGCATGCGAAAACTTGACCCGCTCGAACGCTGCATAGGCCGCACAAGCAGAGATTACCTTTCCGGGCAGGCCCTCGGCTTTCTTCCGACAGAAATGCTTGCAATTATCGATATCTACGATGCCATGACCGATGCCTCCCGTGAGTACAAGAAACCCTTAACCCCGTCTGAAACCCTTGTTTTCATGCGTGACCGGCCGCTTGCATCCGGGCGTCTGGACCCGGTTCTTTTTGATCTGTTCGCAGACTTTATCCGCGTACAGAATCCGGGGATCCCCGCAGATTTTGGATTTGACAGATATACACGATAGAAAAGCGTCAGGGTATCAATCTGTGGTATACTGCAGGACAGTATGAAAGGGATATTCGGGTCGCGTCTCGGGCGCAGATACTTTGTTCTCAGGCTGGTAGCTATCGCGGTGTGCACCGTCAGTGCTGTTGTTATACCCGACCTTGCCGCCCGGTATGACCGTTCGAGTATGGGACCCCGGTCCTTCAGGCTTTCTCTGCCGTTATCTGAAGAATTCGCACGATTTTATGATTTGCCCCGGGAGCCGGATATCGAAAGTGTTTTTATCTCCGGACTTTTTTCCCGCTGGAGTCAGTCAAACCCGGCTTTCCGTATGCACAATGAACCCTTTGCCCGTAGCTGGACTATCAGTATACCGTTTCCGCGGGGTCGCACACAGTATAAATTTGTTCTTAAACTGCGCGGACGGAGTGTACCGGTCTGGGTGCATGATCCTTCAAATCCACGTACGGTGGACGACGGTTTTAACGGCTTCAATTCGGAACTTGTTGTCGGATCAGGCCTGCCTCCCGGGACAATTCGGCTGGTGCTTGGCGCTGCAGCGGCCGCTATCGGCTTTTACACCCTGTTATCGCTGGCTCTCAGCCTTCTTGGACGCTTCCGGTTTACCGCAACCCAGCGTGCCCTGGTGATTTTTTGTCTTGTACTGGTGGTTGCCGGAACTACTGTAACTGTATACAGCATTGATGCCCAGCGTACGGTAGCCCGCCAGTCCTACCTTGAATTGGCTGACATGATTTATCTTGCCCTTGAAAGTCACGGCTTTGATTTCAGTTCTCTGGATGATCCGGAAATCCGCGTACGTGCAAACCGGGCTCTGGATGCCTTTTACCGTCAGGCCCGTATGCGTACCAGCACCGGAGGGCCTTCCGGAATATACAGCTCCGTTGCCCAGATCGTGCTGTTTGCTCCTGACGGCCAGGTTGTCGCCCTTGGCGACCGCAGTGAAATACCCTTAAATGTTTCGCTGCGTAATGCTTCGTTTTATCTGAATGCAACATACGGAGAATCTCTGTTTGGAGAACCCCTGCAGTCTTTTCTGGACGGCGCCGTAGACCCGATGGAAGCCCTGTATGTCCTTTCTCCCCGTGAACACTGGGCTGCCTCTCCCACCTATGCAGGGCGCGCCCGCCTTCTGGGCTTTAATGCAGCCCTGTTCCCTGTAACCAGAGACTTGCGACCGGTTGGCTATCTGGGGCTGATTCTTAATCCCGAGGTTTATGGCTCCCTGTTGCGATTCAGTGTCACGGTGTATCTGGTTATGTTTGTGATTCTGGTTGCCTGTTGTCTTTTTCTGTTCCTTTTTAAACAGACTGCCGCTGCAGTAAACCCGGCACTTCTGGAAGAGTTCATCCGCCGTCATGAGCTGACTCCCCGTGAGGCTGAAATTATCCGTGAACTGGTAACCGGGCGGGATTATCAGGGTATTGCAGACAAGAATTTTATATCGCTAAAAACAGTAAAGACCCATATTCACAATATCTACAGGAAAACCGGCGCAGGGAACCGGCTGGAACTGACTGAAATGATACGTCAACGACGATAAAATACCCCTTCAAACAGCGCTTTTTGGCGAAAACCATCTACACCTTTAGTATGAATTGATATCCTTTCCATAATACTACGGTATTTTTTGGTTGCGGGCGTCCGGTATTGCCTCTACCATGTATATTGACCGGGCTTTGTTTTGCCCGGCAGACTGTGGAGGTTATATGAGAAAGAATGGTTTATCCAGGGCAGCGTCAATTCTGGCTGCCTTGCTGGTATTGCTTGCAGCTGCGATGGCTGTTTCCTGCGCCGGAGGCGGAAAAGCGTCTGCCGGAGCAATCCCGGAAAATACTGTCCGTGTGCACTATATCCGTACCGACGGAAACTACAAGGACATGTCGCTGTGGCTGTGGGAAGACACCAGCTGGGAAAGCGTCGGCGGCTGGCCGAACGGAATGGACTGGACCGGCAAGACTGCTGACGGCGTTTACTTTGATGTACCCCTCAAGCCGAATGCCCAGGTGCTTGGGTTCCTCGCGGTAAACAAGAAAACCGGCGATGCAGGCAAGGACGGCGGAGACAAGCGCTTTGCCATGCTTGCCCAGTTTAACGAAATCTGGATCCGCCAGGGTGATGATGATGTGTATATCTCGCGACAGTGGGAAAAACCCCTCGGTCTGGTATCCGCTACCATCTCTTCAGACACCCTCATCGACGCCATCTTTATCACAACCGAAGGACTGAGCGAAGAGATGGTGAAAGAGGGACTCTCTGTTACCGATAAGGACGGCAATCCTGTTGCTGTTTCCGATTTTACCATCAAGGCTGACGGTGTAACCGTTGCGTTAACCCTTTCTGTAGACGTTTCAAAGGCCCCGTATCTTGTTTCATTCGAGGACCGTACTGCTGAAGCCACTGCCGGCTGGCGCTATATCGACGGTGTGTATGCCTATGACGGCTGGCTTGGCCCCCGTCTGAATGCCGACGGAACTGCCATCCTTAAAATGTGGTCGCCAATGGTTCGTGATGTGAAGGTGATCCTGTATGACAAGGATGATCACGACAAGGTTGTGCGCGATGATATTCCCATGACCCGCAGCTCCAATGGTGTATGGCAGGTAACCTTGAACCGTGCCAATACCGGCCTTGCGTCATTGCGCGGTTACTACTACAACTACAAGGTTGATGCCCGCGGCGATGGTAATGTCCGTCTGGCACTTGATCCCTATGCTCCTTCAATGGCGGCATTTGACAATGCAAAATACGAGATTGGCCGTGGTGCAATCATTGATGTTGCATCGATCGGTCCCCGCCTGGATTATGCCCGCATCCCCGGCTTTACAAAGCGTGAAGATGCCATCATCTGGGAAGCCCATGTGCGCGACATTACTGTTGATCCTTCAATCGAAGGCAACCTGAAAGCACCGTTCGGAACATTCGAGGCCCTTATCGACAAGCTTGACTACATTCAAAGTCTTGGCGTGACACATATCCAATTATTGCCCATTATGAGCTATAAATGGGGAAATGACCTTGCGACTCGCCAGCGCGAGATGCACTGGTCTGCACAGGGAAACAACTATAACTGGGGATATGATCCCCACAGCTATTTCTCTGTCAGCGGTATGTATTCTTCCAATCCCCGCAATCCTGAAAAACGAATCGAAGAGTTCAAGAAGCTTGTTGCGGCAATTCATGCCCGCGGTATGGGTGTAATTCTGGACGTTGTGTATAACCACACAGCAGACGTCCGGATCTTCGAAGATCTTGCTCCGGGTTACTATCACTTCATGGACAAGGACGGAAAACCCCGTACCAGCTTCGGCGGTGGTCGTCTTGGCACCACCCACTACATGAGTCGCCGTATTCTGGTTGATTCAATCATGCACTGGACACGCGAGTTCAAGGTAGATGGATTCCGTTTTGACATGATGGGTGACCATGATGCCGAATCGATTCAGATGGCATGGGACGCAGCTAAGGCCGTGAACCCCAATGTGGTGATGATTGGCGAAGGCTGGCGTACCTTTTATGGTGACGAAGGCGACCGCCGTCAGGCTGCAGACCAGGACTGGATGGCTCATACAGACAGCGTTGGTGTGTTCTCCGACGAGTTCCGTAACGAGCTGAAATCAGGCTTCGGCAGCGAAGGCCAGCCCCGTTTTATTACTGGCGGTGCCCGCAATGTTCAGCAGATTTTTGACAATATCAAGGCCCAGCCCCGCAACTTCAAGGCTGATGATCCGGGAGATGTTGTACCGTACATCGAGGCCCATGATAACCTGACCCTCTTTGATGTTATTGCCCAGTCAATCAAAAAGGATCCTGATGTTCCGGCAAACAATACGGAGATACTGAAGCGCATCCGCGTTGGTAATGCCATGGTTTTGACCGCCCAGGGGATCGCCTTCCTTCATGCCGGCCAGGAATATGGACGCACCAAACAGTGGCGCACCGACGGTCAGCCCGAGCAGAAGGGAACCCGCATGGTTGATGCTTCAGGCAAACCGTTCAAGTTCCCCTGGTTTGTACACGATTCGTATGATTCATCCGATATCATCAATATGTTTGACTGGACAAAGGCAACCAATGCCGAAAAGTTCCCCGAGAATGTGTTGACAGTGAACTATACTGCCGGCCTTGTGGCTCTGCGCCGCTCAACAGATGCATTCCGTCTGGGAACAAAGGCTCTGGTAGACAAAAATGTTACCATGATAACTGCTCCGGAGATTCAGGGCAGCGATCTCGTTGTTGCATATCGCAGTGAGGCAACAAATGGTACCGCTTACTACACCTTCATCAATGCCGATACAAAGGAACGCACCCTGACACTCAGTGCCGATCTTACCGGTGGTGTTGTTCTGGTTGATGATGATGAAGCCGGTATCACACCTGTTCGCAACCGTTCCGGATTTACCTTGACTGCATCCAGCATCAAGCTTGATCCGTTGACTGTTGTGATCATCAAGAAGTAAACACGCAAGCTGATGGCACAGGCAATCGAGACTGTGCCATCAGCTTGCAACGGAGTACACTGCCGGAGGAGCAGGGTGCTCGCTCTGGGCTGCCCGGTAACGCGGGCAGCCCTTTTTTTTCAGTGGGCATCGTTCTTCTTTAAGAACTTTGTCAACTTTTAACGGAATCGATTTTTTGGAGATACCAGGCCTGTTTTCCTGTAAAAAAAGATACGTAAAGAAACCAGGATTTGACAAAATACAAAAGTGTGATTTACAGTGGTTTGATAAACCCGTGGGAGGGTGAGCCGATGGAAAATACAAAAAAAGCAAACTCGATATCAGATGCCGAGCAGGCTTTGCGTGAAAGCGAGGCACGCCTGCGCCGTCAGAATGCACTGTTCGAGGTTCTGATGGATAACCTGACAAGCGGTGTTTTTATGGTAGAGGCGCCAAGCGGCAAACCTCTGCTTGCAAACAAGGCCGCCTGTCGTCTTTTAGGCCGCGGAATTCTACCGGATACTAATGAAAAAAATATTGGCGAGGTGTACAGGGCCAGCCGTCTTGGTTCGGGGGATCCGTATCCTGCAGATCAGATGCCGATTATCCGGGGAATGTTCGGGGAGGCTTCCTATATTGATGATATGGTCGTCGCCCGCCCTGACGGAACCGAAACACTGCTTGAGGTGTTCGGTTCACCCATTCGGGATGAAAAAGGGACTGTCTGGGCAAGTCTTGTCTGTTTTAACGATATAACCGAACGCAAACGGACCCAGGATGAACTACAAAAACAGCTTTCCGAAAAAGAACTGCTGCTGCGCGAAATTCATCATCGGGTAAAAAACAATATAGCCAGCATTCAGGCTCTGTTATCTTTACAGGCTGGTGCCAGCAGCAATGTTGAGGTCAAGTCGGCCTTGCAGAATGCTGTTGCGCGGGTGGAAAGCATGCGAGCCCTGTATGAGCGGCTGCTTGTGGCAAATGAATTCGATGTTGTACCCATGATTGCCTATATTAACAGCCTGATCGATTCAATGCGAAATTTCTATGTGATGGATTCTTCTGTTGAAATACAGCGGAATCTGGCTGATTTTTCTTTGCTTGCCCGGACAGCAGTGCCGCTTGGAATTATCGTTAATGAATTGATAACCAACGTATTTAAATACGCCTTTCCGGAACGCACTGGCGGTACGGTCTCCATAACGCTGGAAAAGCATAATTCTGTTGTCACACTTACAGTACAGGATGACGGTATCGGTTTTGTCGGGAGTGAACACAGTGATGCCAATCACGGTTTCGGTCTTACAATCGTAAACATGCTGGTAACTCAATTAAAGGGCCGAATGATACGCACTAATGAAGGCGGGGCTAAAACGGTTATAGAGTTTACGGTGTAACAGCAACAGGGATTAAAAAAAACCAACAATATTGGTAGCAGTATATACAGATTCCCGGAATTTGTCATTTTCCGCATGCAAACCATTGTATCAACAGCCAAAAATCGGTAGTATAAGCGCACATTTTCTGCGCAGGCTGTAAGTAACACATGCATCACGTTCGATACAGTCAACCAGCAGAGTGCTGACAGACTCGCTGCGTGTCATCAGCCAATCAGTTGTCGAAGGGGACACACCATGCATACCATCCTTGAAAAACGTCAATTTTCTGAAGAAGTGTTTTATCTGCGGGTTACCGCACCCGAGATTGCCCGCAACCGCCGGGCCGGCCAGTTTGTGCTGGTTCAGATCGATACGGATTTCGGGGAACGTATACCCCTGACCATAGCCGACGCCGATGCCGAAGCCGGGTGGATCGCCCTGGTTTTCCAGACTGTTGGAGCGACAACTCACAAGCTTGCTTTGAAAAACGTGGGCGACAAAATCGAGGCAATTCTGGGCCCGCTGGGTCAGCCGACGCATATTGAAAAGGTTGGGACTGTGGTCTGCGTAGGCGGCGGAATCGGAGTCGCGCCCCTGTATCCCATCGTCAAGGCCCACAAGGCCGCCGGCAACAAGGTAATTACCATTATCGGTGCCCGCACAAAAGATCTGGTTATATTTGAAGACGAGATGCGTGCTGCCAGCGATGAGCTGATTGTCCTGACTGATGACGGTTCCTACGGGCGCAAGGCTCTGGTTACCGAGCCGCTCAAGGAGCTTTGCGAAAGCGCAACGCCCCCGGCTGAGGCTGTGGCCATCGGCCCTCCCATCATGATGAAGTTCTGCGCCGCCACCACCAAGCCCTACGGAGTTCATACTGTAGTATCCCTTAACACCATCATGATTGACGGTACCGGAATGTGCGGCGGCTGCCGTGTGACAGTCGGCGGCAAGACTAAATTTGTGTGCGTGGACGGTCCGGAATTTGACGGACATCTGGTGGACTTTGACAACATGATGATGCGGATGAAGGCCTTCAAGGGGCGCGAGGAAGAGGATCATCACAAGTGCCATATGGAAATGGCTGCCGATAAACTGACCGACAACGACCGGGCCTGAGGAGACTATAACGACTATGAGCCATAAATCAAACGAAGAACTGCAGACTGCGGCACAAAACCTGTGGTCGGAGATGAAAGACAAGCAGCTGACCCCCAGGGAGCGCATGGCGATTCCCGAGCAGGAGATGCCTGCCCGCGATCCTGCTGAACGGGCCCGCCAGATGGACGAGGTTGCCCTGGGTTACTCCGAGGAACAGGCACGGGTGGAGGCAGCGCGCTGTCTTGACTGTAAAAACCGTCCCTGCGTGGCGGCCTGCCCGGTCGGTGTGCCGATCCCCGAGTTTATTACCTGCATCCAGTCAGGCGACTATAAAAAGGCTGTAGATACCATCAAGACAACCAACCTGCTGCCGGCTATCTGCGGCCGTGTGTGTCCCCAGGAAAAACAGTGCCAGAGCCAGTGTACCGTCGGCAAGACCTTTAAAACCGTCGACAAGGCTGTTGCGATCGGCCGCCTTGAGCGCTTTGTAGCTGACTGGGAACGCGAAAACAACATGATTACCCCGCCGCCGGTGGCTCCTGAAACCGGTAAAAAGGTTGCTGTCATCGGCTCCGGTCCCGCGGGCTTGACTGTGGCTGCCGATGTGCGCCGGGCCGGCCACTCTGTGACTGTCTTTGAAGCCTTCCACAAAACCGGTGGTGTTATGGTATACGGTATTCCGGAATTCCGCCTTCCCAAGGCCATTGTTGCCAAGGAAGTTGAGGTGCTTAAATCCATGGGCGTAACCTTCCGCACCAACTTTCTGGTCGGGCGTACCGAGACCATCCTTAATCTGCTTGACCGCGAGGGCTATGACGCAGCATTTATCGGTACCGGAGCAGGTTTGCCCAAGTTCATGGAGATTGAAGGTGAAAACCTGATTGGTGTGTTCAGTGCCAACGAGTACCTGACCCGGGCAAATCTGATGAAGGCCTATGATACCTCGCGGGCAGCCACTCCCCTGTATGCCGCAAGGACGGTAGCTGTGGTAGGCGGCGGAAACGTAGCCATGGATGCAGCCCGAATGGCCTACCGGCTGGGTGCCGAAAAGGTGTACTGCATTTACCGGCGCACCAAGGCCGAAATGCCCGCCCGCGCCGAAGAGGTGCTGCACGCCGAGGAAGAGGGAGTCGAGTTCTGCTACCTGCAGAACCCCACCCGCATCCTGGGTGATGAATCGGGTCGGGTGTGCGCTGTTGAGGTGCTGGACTATGAACTCGGCGAGCCCGATGCATCAGGACGCCGCAGTCCGGTTGCAAAGGCCGGGACAGAACACGAGATTGCTGTTGATGCGGTAATCATTGCCCTGGGTAATGAGTCCAATCCCCTTATGGCACAGACAACCGAGGGCCTTGATGTAACCAAGCGCGGAAACGTGGTGGTTGATGACCAGCAGCGCACCAGCCTGAAGCGGGTATGGGCCGGCGGCGACATTGTGCTCGGTGCGGCGACCGTCATCCTTGCGATGGGCGAGGGCCGAAAAGCAGCCCAAAGCATCAATGATTACCTTTCCGGCGATGAGCCGGATATTCATGATTGAGTGAAGGGAAATGACTAAAGTTCATATGCTGCATCACAGTACTGCCAAAGGTGGCATCCTTGCATTAACTATATTGTTATTGGGATGTTTTTCGATTTCGCAGGCTTATCCTCAAGAATTACCGCCCCTTGATATAAAAATTGTGGAAGATGCCATCGATAATTACCTCGACCTGTTGAATACTGGAGCCCGTAACGGATATTATCATAATAACTTCGGTACCAACTGGAACAAGGGTCAAAGCTCCTTCCTGATAGAAAGGGGACAACCAGCTGACGCGTATCACAGGGAACGGCTTTTTGATAATACAGACGACACCTGTTGGGTAGAAGGTGTTCATGGCTTTGGCCGGGGCGAGTATGTCATGTACGTGGTTGATCCAAACTCCTGGTACTCACGTTACCATAATGATCCGGATGGAAAGCTGACATTTACTATAAAACTAAAAAACGGCTTTGGCCGAAACAGGCGTCTTTTTGAAATTAATAACCGTCTGAAAAACGTCGAGATTACTGTCTACGATGTGGCGTTGGGCTGGGATGGAGAAATGCGGAATGGCCCCGTTACAGGCCGCACCATTCGGGATTTTTTGGGCCCCCCAACAATCTGCGCTCAAGCAAATATCACCCTGGAAGACCGCATGGATGAACAAGTTTTCGAAATTACAGGTCGGCCCAGGTATGAAGAAGTCAATGGAAGGCATCGCGGTGTCTTATTTCTTGTTGCAGTTATACGAATCGTCGATGTCTATAAAGGTACTCATTATGACGATACCTGTCTCAATGAACTCGAGATCACGGCGTCCAGTTCGGCAAATCCCTTTATATATTGAACCAATTTCAAAAGTAACCGACTTCTGAAATTGGCTCTATACATGACGGTTTTTCAAATTTCGTCGACAGCTTGAAAAAATCGGGTTACAATCTCTTCACAACATACATCCTGCCTGTTTTTTTGGGCAGCTCATGGAGAACGAGATGACCGAGATTGAAAAACTGGGGCGCAGAATAACGACCCTGTGTGAAACAAAGGGCATCAGCGCGGCTGATCTTGCCGAACGCTGTTCTGTAACACCGCAAATGCTTGACGAGATTGTCGCCGGCAGCTACATGCCGCCGGTCAGCGTATTGGTACGCCTGTCACGGGTTCTGGGTGAACGGCTGGGGTCCCTGCTTGACGACCAGTCCGTAACCGGTCCGGTAATCCGCCGCTCCGGCGAAAGTGGTGATCCGATGGGTCTGACCGACAAGTCACGCCCTCTTCATGAAACAATGGATGTGTTTCCGCTTGCCTGCGGCAAGTCAGGACGCCATATGGAACCCTTCATGATTACCCTTCCCGCAGGAGACGCTGCAGGCAGTAAAACCTCATCCCACGAGGGGGAGGAGTTTATTTTCGTTCTTGAAGGGCGTATTGGTATTGTGTATGGCAAAGAAAGCTATGAACTATCAGCCGGAGACACTATCTACTACGATTCCATTCTTTCTCATGCGGTCTTTGCCCGGGGTTTCGCTCCTGCGCGCATACTTGCCGTTGTATACACCCCGGCATAAGGAAGGCAGCAATGGAAGACTTTACACCAGTCGAAAAAACCCTCGGGCAGCTGCTGGAAGACAATGCCGCAATCCGGCCCGACCATGAGTTTATTGTGTATCCTGACCGCGATCTCCGCTTTACCTACCGTCAGTTTGACGAACGGGTAAACTCCCTTGCTCTTGCGTTGCGCTCTACCGGGATAACCAAGGGCGATCATGTGGGAATCTGGGCGACGAATGTTCCGGACTGGCTTACCTTCATGTTTGCAACTGCAAAGCTCGGCGCTGTTCTGGTAACCGTGAATACCAATTACAAGCTGCATGAGCTTGAGTATCTGGTCAAACAGGCAGACCTGAAGGCTCTTGCTGTAATCGGCGGCTGGCGGGATTCCGATTATGTCGGGATGGTAAATGAACTTGTTCCCGAGCTGAAAACTTCACAGCGGGGTCATTTAAAAAGCGGGCGTTTCCCGAAACTTGAAACAGTGATTTTTATCGGCCAGGAAAAACACCGGGGTATGTATAATACCGCCGAGCTCTTGCTTCTGGGCAGTCACGCCGATCCGTCCGAACTTAAAGCAATAGCTGCGGAACTTGATCCTCAGGACATTGTGAACATGCAGTACACCTCCGGTACCACAGGTTTTCCCAAGGGTGTAATGCTGACTCACCACAATATCGTCAATAACGGTTTTGCCATCGGCGAGTGTCAACGCTTCAGCGACCGCGACCGGCTTTTGCTTCCGGTGCCGCTGTTTCACTGTTTCGGCTGTGTTCTCGGGGTTATGGCCACGATTACACACGGCGGTACACTGGTTATTCTTGAAACCTTTGATCCTCTTTTGGCCCTGGCCTCCATTCAAAAGGAAAAATGCACTGCCCTGTATGGGGTGCCCACCATGTTTATCGCCGAGCTGAATCATCCCATGTTCAAGATGTTTGATCTTTCCAGTCTGCGGACAGGTATCATGGCCGGTTCTCCCTGCCCGATGGAAACCATGAAGCAGGTTATAAATGACATGCATTGTTCCGAGGTAACGATTGCCTACGGCTTGACCGAGGGCTCGCCGGTTATGACCCAGACACGGACTGATGACCCGATTGATGTGCGGGTAAATACAGTCGGCAGCAATCTTCCCGGTATCGAGGTAAAGGTGCTTGATCCCGAGACCGGGCTTGAGTGTCCTCGCGGTGTGCACGGCGAGCTGTGCTGCCGCGGCTACAATGTCATGAAGGGTTATTACAAGATGGAAGAGGCTACCGCCCGGGCAGTGGACAAAAACGGCTGGCTGCATTCAGGAGACCTGGGCATGCAGGATGAGCGGGGTTATTTTTATGTTACCGGGCGTATCAAGGATATGATTATCCGTGGCGGCGAAAACGTCTATCCGAAGGAAGTGGAAAATTTCCTTTTAACAATGCCGGGTGTCAAGGACGCCCAGGTTATCGGGGTTCCCAGCCCGAAGTACGGCGAGCAGGTCGGCGTGTTTATCAAGGTAAAAGACGGCGCGAGCCTGAGCGAGGCAGATGTCACTGATTTTTGCCGGGGGCAGATTGCCCGGTTTAAAACGCCGAAGTACATCTTCTTTGTGGACGACTATCCGATGACCGCGTCGGGCAAGATACAAAAATATAAACTGCGCGAGATGTCGACCGAACTGCTTGCTGCCCGAGGTGTTGAAGTAGTGTGACAAACCCTTTTTATCCTTGCTGCGTTGTGCTATAGTCAATTCGTGAAAACACTTTCGCAGCAAGGATAAAAAGTTATGGCAATTACCATTCATGACGTGGCTAAAAAGGCCGGCGTTTCAATCTCGACCGTTTCCAAGGTGATACACAAGTCGCCGCGCATTTCCGAGCCGACAGCTGACCGGGTGCGCAAGGTGATGGAAGAGATGCAGTTTCAGCCCAACAGTATTGCGCGGGCCTTTGCCCGCCAGTCCAGCGGCACCATCGGGGTACTGATGAACATGTACCCCAATTCGGTTGCCGAGTCTCCCCATGCCTATCAGGTTCTTGGGGGGATTGAAGGCATCCTGCAGGAAAACGGATACCTGCTTTCCATCTCCAACATCGCAAAGGCAGAGGACATCCGCAATGTTATGGATCTGATGGTCCGCGCAAAGCGCATTGACGCCTTTATTTTGCACTCATCGTATCTGTCCAGTCAGATCATCAGTTTTTTAAAGACCGGTTCGGTTCCCTGGGTGGTCATTGGCCGTACAGAAACAGTTGACCCGGCTCACTGGGTGGATGTGGATAACCGGGCAGCAGGGCGCATGGCTGCAGAACATATTCTTGCTATCGGCCGCTCCACCCCGGTCTTTGTCGGCGGAAGCCATGAAGACGGAATAACGACCAAGCGCCTTACCGGTGTAAACGAAGCCTTTGCAGGGCGGGTTCATACTCCGGAGCAAGGATTTCTGCTTTCCGGTGCAGTTGATTTTGCAAGCGGTTACCGCGTTCTGCGTGAACGGCTGGATAATCCTGCGCTCGAGAAGCCGGATGCGGTGATCTGTTCCAGCAACTTTGTTGCTGCCGGCGCCATGCGCGCTGCCAAAGATGCAGGTTTGTCCATTCCGGAGGATATAGCCTTTATCGGTTTTGACGACTTCCCCCTGGCCCCCTTTCTTGAGCCTGCCCTCACTATTGTTGATATGGATATGTTTGCGCTGGGAACCCTAGCGGGCGAGGCCATTATTGAACAGATAAAGCCCCAGGACCGCTGGACCTATCCCCGCCTGCTGGCTCCGCACCTTGTAGTGCGCGGTTCAACTGTGCCCGGCGGTAACCGGCGTGCCTGACAGGCTGATGACAAAGGCAACCAGGGCATTGTCCTGTTGGCAGGGTGCTGACACTCCCGATGCTTGTCAGCATCCCGTCAGGCGCGGGCTTCGCGCATCTCCGAAGTAGCGTAAAAGCGGATGGCCGGATTGGTGTCGCGGGTGCGGTTAAAGCCCCATTCCGATTCCGAAACCAGAACATGAGTACCCCGGATATCAACCAGTATGCGCCGTGAATTGGTTTCCACAAAATCGTCCAGTTTCTTTGCGTCATCAGAGGTTATCCAGTGGGCAATCGACAGATCGATCGGTTCATAGGTACAGGATGCGCCGTATTCAAATTCCAGACGATATTTAAGAACTTCAAGCTGCAGCTGACCAACCACGCCTATGACACGGGCATTAGGCCGGTGCAGCCGCGAGAAGATCTGCACAACCCCTTCTTCGGCAAGCTGATTAAGCCCCTTGTGGAACTGCTTTTCCTTTAAGGGATCGGCGTTGTTGATGGCCCGGAAGATCTGCGGGGCAAAGTTGGGTATACCCTTGAACATGACAGACTCGCCCTCTGTCAGGGTATCGCCGATCTTGAAGGTGCCGGTGTCATGCAGGCCGATGATGTCGCCCGGCCATGCCTCGTCAATAATGTCGCGGTCCTGGCTCATGAAGGCCGTCGGATTCGCCGCCCGGAAAGTTTTTCCGGAGCTGACATGGTAGTAGATCTTGTTGCGTTCGAACCTTCCCGAACAGACCCGCAAAAACGCAATGCGGTCCCGGTGTTTGGGATTCATGTTCGCATGAATCTTGAATACAAAGCCGGTAAACTTTGGCTCCTCGGGTGCGACGCTGCGCTCCTCGGCTTCCTTTGGTGTGGGGTAGGGTGCTATTTCAACCAGGGCATCCAGAAGTTCGGCTACACCGAAATTGTTCAGGGCGGAACCGAAAAAGACCGGGGTTGCCTTTCCGGCAAGATATTCGTCTTTATCAAAAGCCGGATAAATGCCGCTTACCATTTCGATTTCCTCGCGCAGCCGGCGGGCAAGAGAGGCGCCCACCAGCTCGACAAGGCGGGGATCGGCCAGATCATTGATCTGCACGGTGTCGGTGGGCAGCCGGTCCTGTCCGGGGCGGAACAGGTGAATTGAGCGTGTTGCAAGATTATACACGCCTTTGAAGAGCCGCCCCTGGCCAATCGGCCAGGTAACCGGCCGAACCTCGACCGCCAGTTCGCGTTCAATTTCATCCAGTAATTCCACCGGATCCTTGCCTTCGCGGTCCAGCTTGTTCACAAAGGTCGCGATGGGAGTGGCGCGCATCCGGCACACAACACAGAGCTGGCGGGTGCGGTCCTCGACACCCTTAACGGAGTCAATGACGATGAGCGAGCTGTCGACGGCCGAAAGACCGCGGTAGGTATCTTCGGAGAAGTCCGCGTGTCCGGGAGTGTCCAGCAGGTTGATCTTGCGGCCCCGGTATTCAAAACCCATGACCGAGGTGCTGATGGAGATTCCGCGCTCCTGCTCCATCTTCATGAAGTCGGAAACCGCAGCACGGCTTGATTTGCCGGACTTGACAGCCCCGGCGATATGGATGGCTCCGCCGAACAGCAGAAGCTTTTCGGTGATTGTTGTTTTACCGGCATCAGGGTGCGAGATAATCGCGAAGGTCAGCCGGCGGTGAATTTGGGAAGTCAGTTCGGTCATAAGGTCAACAGAATACCGGCATAGACTGAGCCGGTCAACGGTTTCGCTGTGTTTCTTTTTTATGCTAGAGTGGTTATAACAGAAAATGAAGAGAGGTTAACATGATTCGACGACTGACGGCTTTGTGGTATTCCTTCCTTGTCGTGGCGCTTTTGGTCTCCTGCACCGGCGGTGCACGCCCAGCGCAGGTAC
Organism: uncultured Treponema sp.; assembly: GCA_964641135.1. Lineage (GTDB taxonomy): Bacteria > Spirochaetota > Spirochaetia > Treponematales > Treponemataceae > Teretinema. Next base: position 74,867 of record CAZXJV010000002.1, read on the forward strand.
GCGCGCTGGAAACCGATATAGCAATTGTTTCCGGTGTTCTTGATAACGGCTTTGAATACCGGATTCTGCCGAATTCCTATCCCTTAAATCGCATCAGTTTTCAGCTTGTGGTACGGGCTGGTTCCATACATGAAGATGATGACCAGCTGGGTATTGCTCATCTGGTTGAGCACATGGCCTTTAACGGCAGTACCCATTTCAGCAAAAATTCCCTTGTTGATTATTTTGAATTGATCGGCATGCAATTCGGTCCCGAGGTAAATGCCTATACCAGTTTTGACGAAACGGTCTACAAGCTGGAAATACCCGCCGATGACCCTGCAATTCTTGAGCAAACCCTGCTGGTTTTGCAGGACTGGGCCATGGGGCTTACCTTTGATCCGGAAGAACTTGATAAGGAACGCGGTGTTGTCATCGAGGAATGGCGTGTCGGGCGCGGCGCTAATGCCCGATTACTGGATAAACATCTGCCGGTTTTGCTTGGCAGTTCACGATATGCCGGACGGCTTCCAATCGGAGACCCGGAAATAATTCGTACCATCAGCCGCGAGCGGGTGGTTGATTTTTACCGCCGCTGGTATCGGGCTGACCGCATGGCCCTGGTTGTTTCGGGTGTGGTAGAACCGGATTCAATGCGCACTCACATAAAGCGTACCTTCACCCCGGTAGCGGCCGATGGGCCTGCCCCTGCTGAGCCGCCGCGAGGCATCCTTGTGCCTGATTCGCTGCGGGTTTCTGTTGCAACAGATTCCGAGCTACCCTATGCGATGATAGAAGTGTACGGAGCACGACCTGCTGAGCCGCTTACCTCAGTGCCTCAGTACCGCCAGTCATTGGTGAACAGCCTTGCCTTTTCCATTTTTAACAAGCGTCTTACCGAACGCACGCTGGAAGGAGATCCTCCCTTTTTGGCTGCGGGTGCCGGTTTTCAGCCCCTTGTGCGCGGGATGGAATTTCCCTGGATGGCAGTTATTCCGTCGGAAGGTTCCCTGGAGCGTGGTTTTACCGCGATGCTTGAAACCTGGCAACTGTTGGCGGTACACGGCGCTACAGAAGGCGAGTTGACTGCCGAGAAGGCGGCCGCCCGTAACCGGATTGAGCAGTCCTGGCTTAACCGTGATAAACAGCGATCTTCTGACCTTGCCGCCCGTATTGTTGCAAGCTGGCTTACACGTTCGGCCCATCCTTCCCTGGACAGTATGCGCCAGCTGTATGACGAATTGCTGCCGGGAATTTCCGTTGACGAGATAAATGTTGTACTGCGTGATTTAACACCGCGAGACCGGGCGGCACTTCTGATCAGTGTCCCTGCCTCAGCATCTTCTGTTCCTGAATCTTCTACCTGGGGATCCGCGTTCCGGGATTTCCGTTTGCCCGAACAGAGCGCTAGCTGGAGCGGTGCCGATCTTGATCGGCCTCTGTGGCCACCTGCTGGATATTTGGGATCAACCGGGAGCATTGAAGGGCGTCAGCGTCTTTCAGATCGCGGAATTGAACGCTGGAGCCTGTCCAACGGTGCAACGGTAATAATATATCCCACAGACTTCAAGAATGACGAGGTTTTGTTCCGGGCTTTTTCTCCCGGGGGATTATCTTTGTTTGAAGACGAAAAACTGGCTTCTGCCCTTGTGGCAACCAGCCTGCAAGCCCGTTCCGGACTGAACGGTTTTGGACCGGTTGATCTGCAGCGTAAACTGTCAGGACAAACTGTTGGCGTTTCATCCTGGGTCAGCGACGCCTGGCAGGGGCTTTCGGGTTCTTCTTCCATTCGGGATATGGAAACCCTGTTTCAGCTTGTAATGTTGCACTTTACCGCTCCGGATTCCACAGAGGCAGCCTGGCGTTCACTGATGAGCAACCTTTCTACTGTTGCCGCAAACCGCCTGACCGATCCGAATCAGCAGTTCGCCGATCTGAAAGACCGCCTGGTTAGCGGGTATCATCCCCGGGTACGGCCGCTTTCCCCGGAGTTGATAGCCGAGATGGATTTCGAATCAGCAGCGCGTATCTATCGCGACCTTTTTGAGGGTGCTTCCGATTTTACCTTTGTGTTAACCGGATCAGTTGATCCGGTTGTCCTTGAAGATCTTGTTGTGCGTTATCTGGCGGCCCTTCCTGCCGGGAAGCCAGCCGGGACGCCTCGCCGCACGGCTATTGATCGGGGAGTCCGGTTCCCGTTGGGCATTGTTCAGGACAGTATCCGTGCCGGCCTTGAGCCGCGCAGTTCGGTCTTTTTGTCCTGGGGAGGGCGGACCCCTCGAGGTGAGGATCCCTGGCGTGATCTTGAATTCCTTGCAAGCCTTTTGCAGATTCGTCTGCGCGAGGTTATTCGTGAAGACATGAGCGGAACCTATGGTGTGCGGGTACGTTCCTCTCACAGTCCTTCTCCAATAGACAGCTGGCAGCTTTTTGTTGAATTCGGGTGTGAACCGGGCCGTGAACAGGAACTGAAGCAGGCTGTACTGCGCGAGATAGAATGGGTAAAAAACGGCGGTGCAGACGAAACCTATTTACAGAAATTACGCGAAGGCCATGTGAAAGGTCTTGAAACTGCGATGCGAACCAACGGTTTCTGGGTGGGGGCTCTTTCCGGAGCATTGCAGCGCAACCGTGCCGTATCCGAGCTGGATGCCTTGCCCGGTCTTGCGGACCGCTTGTCTGCCGGGTATATGGCAGCGCTGGCCCGCCGGTATCTGCCGGCCGACAACTATGTCGAGGCAGTTCTGTATCCGGCTGAGCGCTAACAGGGTGCTGAAAAACACGATGCTGCCAAAGGATAGTTGGCCTTTGGCAGCTGCCTTCATGTCTTTCAGTCCAGCCGTTTACCGTCGGTACTGATGGTAACGACCTGCCAGGGGATGAACTTGCCGCTTGCTTTCAGGGCCTCGGTAGCAGAGCGTGCAAGACCGCTGCAGCAGGGTACTTCCATGCGCACTACAGTCAGGCTTTTAATGTTGTTGTTGGCAAGGATTGCGGTGAGTTTTTCTGTATAATCGCCTTCATCCAGTTTGGGGCAGCCGATTAGCGTAATCCGGTTCTTGATAAAATCCTGGTGGAAGGTTGCGTAGGCATAGGCGGCGCAGTCAGCAGCGATCAAAAGATTCGCGCCGTCAAGCCAGCCTGCGTTCACCGGTGCCAGCTTTATCTGCACCGGCCACTGGCGCAGCTCGGAAGCAGGGGCGGCAGACGACGCTGCCCCTGCTGTTTCCGGGACGCCGGTTCCGCTGCTGTTCGGGGACGCGGGTGCGTTTGCCGCTGCAGGGCGGTTTAACGTGCGTGCCATTGAACCGGGGCAGGAGCAGCCGCCATGACCGGATGGTGCAGGATCTTTGCCGAGGGAGGCCATGGGCCCTGCGATAATGCGTTCGGCGGACTGGGGGGGTGCTTCCTCTTTGTGCAGGGTTTTTCCCTGCGCCGCAAGATGTGCTTCTACTGCCGCCTCATCATAGGCTGCCGCTTCGCGTTCTTCAAAGGTTATCGCGCCGGTGGGGCAGGCCGGCAGACAGTTCCCCAGTCCGTCGCAATAGTCATCCCGGATCAGCCGGGCTTTACCGTCAACCATTGTGATGGCGCCTTCGTGACAGGCTGACACGCACAATCCGCACCCATTACAGGCCGCTTCATCTATCTTGATTATCTGTCGTTTCATGGTAGTTTCCTCCGTTCGATATATTGAATATACCGTATTGACCGGGATATGATGTTGCAAATGCAACAAGGGAGGTGTATTACATGCTTATTCCGGGAAATATTGCGCTGTTTGAAGGGATATCGCCTCAGGAGCTGACAGGCTTGCTTGAATGTATCGGCGCCTCCGAGAGGCGTTTTGTGCGCGGTGAAACAGTACTGGCTGCCGGTCAGGAGACAGGTTCCTTCGGTATTGTTGCAGCCGGTTCGGTTCAGATAGCCCGTGACGGCCTTGACGGTACACGCCTCATTGTTGCCGAATTCGGCCGCGGGCAGCTGTTTGCGGAAAGTTTTGTCTGCGCCGGGATTAAGATCAGCCCTGTTACGGTTAGTGCAGCAGAGGACAGTGTAATTTTATTTATGCCGTTTGACAGGATGCTCCGCAGCTGCGGTTCTGCCTGCGGATGGCATACCATGCTGATTGGAAATATGATGCGCCTTCTAGCCCGGCGCAATTTGATGCTGAACAACCGCCTGGAAGTACTGGCAAAACGTACCATACGGGAGAAGGTAATAACCTGGCTGCGCCTTGAAGCTGTCAGAACAGGCTTAATCGAAGTTATCGTTCCCTTCAGCCGCGGTGAACTGGCGGATTTTCTGGGTGTAGACCGCAGTGCCCTGTCCCGCGAGCTCGGCCGCATGGCAGACGAGGGTCTGATTCGCTGCGAGGGAAAGGTTTTTACATTGTGTCCGGCTAAAGCCTGACAAGCATCGAGTTTGTCAGTATCCTGCTAGTATTCCGCCATGATTTTTTCACAAATCAGGTAGGCTGCCGGGCAATACAGTGAATCAAGGGCAAGGCCAACCAGTTTTTTCTGTATATTCCGTGATTCTGTGTGCGGAAATTCCCTGCAGGAAAGGGTGCGCACCTCGTAGTCTGAACAGGTATTATCCGGGTTCTGAAAGGGACAGGGCAGTTCCCTGAGTACATAGCCTGTGCCGTCAGGATCTTTTTCAAGGTAGTTCCTTACAAATTCTTTGGCATCCCGTCCGCTTGCCTTGCACATATGCTTGATATCTGTTTCCCGGAACCGCGGACCGTAGTTACGGCAGCAGTTTCCGCACTCTGTGCAGTCAATCCGGAGAAAGACTTCATCGTGCCAGGCATGTATCTTCGCATCAAAACCGGGTTTCGTCAGTTTTGAAAGGTATCTCATGCGTTTCAGGATTTCGGGGTGGCGGATTTTCGCTTTATGCAGCAGTTGAGTGTATTCGTCTTTGATAATGTGTGATTCCTCCTTTCGGTGGTGTATACGCCGATATTCTGGCGCAGTGTAGCATAATAAGGAAAGTGCGAAAACGGTTTTCATTGACAAAAGCGGAATGTGCCCATACCATAAGGGTCATGATCGAAACCCAGCTGCGCTCCCATGGATTATCACATTTCGATTACACCGCAACCGCCTGGTACCGGGCAATACTGGAAAAAAGGCGGATATACAGCCGCAGAATCCTTTCCGGGGCGATTGCAATGGCCCTGCTTATTCCTCTTGTCCAGCTGATTTCGGACATTTCCCGTTCCATTCACGAGTTCATACCCCATTATGTGGTAAGTCTTGTTCTGTATACTCTTTTAGCCTTTTGTATACCCCGATCGCGTGACCAGGATCGTGTAGTGGCCCTTGCTTTGGGAATTGCCTCTATTGGCTGTTGTCTTTCCTTTTTGTTTCCGACCGGCCGGGATATCAATCTTGCGGTTGCAACCTTATATCCCCTGTTTGCCCTGCAGCTGGCCGGCTCGCGGCAGGGAAGTCTGTGGTGTCTGGCAACAGCAACCGGCGTGGTTCTGTTGTGGGGTCTTCACCGGCTTGGTATCAACCCCTAGTGGAGCTTTCATCCTGTTCCCCGCCAGACCGCCTTTTTTGTAATTACCCTGATGGTTGTATACGGGTTATCGCTTGCCAACGAAAAACGCCATGAGGCGATGGTTAACCGGCTGGCGGACCTGTTGATGTTTGATCCTGATACCGGGCTGCCGAACCGTGATGTGCTGCTGCATACAATCAAAGCGGATCAAGATTATGTGTTTGCAATTGTAAAAATCGAGAATTTCAGCGATCTGGTTGCCCTGTTTGGCTATGATTTTTCGGATACGATAACCAGATTTGCCTCCTCCCGTCTTATTTCGCTGGAAGGACGCTTCAGATACCGTACCTACCAGCTGAAATACAACGAGTATGGTTTGTTGATGGAGACAGACCAGCTGTGTTCTCTTCCCGATGCCGAATCTATGCTGTATGAGCTGATCAAGATGATAGAGGTGGATACTCTTCCCTGGGAAGGAGACAAAATCAATCTTCTGTATCGGGTAGGCGGTACGGTTGTTCCTGCCGGCAGCGGGGAAAATCCCCTTTCACGGGCCGACGTTGCGCTTAAAAAAGCCGAGCGCAGTCATTCGGTTCTTTCGATTTATGACAATTCAAACTGTGAACAGAAGACCGCCCGCGATGCGGTACAAAAGTTTACACAGCTGATTATGAACCGTGAAGATGGTACCTTCCGGGTGGTTTTTCAGCCAATCTTTAATATGGACGGCACGGAGATAGAATGGTATGAGGCCCTTCTGCGCATCAGGAATTCCTGTGGCGAGTTCACTTCAATTTACCCATATCTGTCGGTAGCCCGTTCGACAGGGTTTTACCCATATCTGACTGATTTTGTCCTCAAAAAAGCTGCTGATGCAATCGTTTCATTTGATGTCGATGTTTCTGTCAATATTTCTGTCGGTGATATTCTCAGACCCGATTTTATCGCGGTTGTGGACAGTGTTCATGAGCGGGTTAAGGATAAAAAGGGCAGGATTATTTTCGAGATTGTTGAAAGCGATGAACTGGTCGAGCTGGATAAGTGCATCCTGTTTATTGATTATATTTCACGGTACGGTTTCAAGATAGCCATCGATGATTTCGGCTCGGGGTATTCCAACTATACAAATCTGGTAAACCTTCCGGTAGACATTGTGAAGATTGATGGTTCTTTGATCAAAAAGATGAAAACAGATGACAACGCCCGTACTCTGGTGGAAGGAATCATTCATTTTTGCCGGAAGTCCAGCAAAAAAACTGTTGCGGAATACATCGAAGACGAACATATTTTCAGCACAGTGCGGTGTATGGAGGTTGATTTTTTACAAGGATACTATCTCGGCAAACCCCAGGACCTGCAGCACAGCGCAAGCTGCGCACTGACTGATCACGAACCGTAAACCCGGTTCCTGCCGTTTTGTTTCGCTGTGTATAAATTCCGGTCGGCCATGGCGATAAGAGATTCCAGATCTGCCTGTACGTTTTCTCCGCCTGAAAGAGCAGCCCATCCGATACTGACTGTTATCGGCACCGGCATATCCCCGGATGTCTGAACGTTCAGACGGATTTTCTCGGCAATTTCTCCCAGGCGTTCTGCCGGTGTTGATGGCAGAAAAACTGCGAATTCTTCGCCGCCAAAACGTCCGCAAACATCTGAATACCGTACCGTCCCCTTGATTATTCCCCCCAGAACAGCAAGCACCCTGTCTCCTGTTGGATGACTGTGTGTGTCGTTGACCAGCTTGAAGCGGTCGATATCTATCATTAAAAAACCTGACTGGCCTGTACCCCGGGAAACAAGGTGAAGCAGGGGGGCGGAAAGCTCAAGAAAGCCCCGCCTGTTGTGCAGGCCGGTAAGAAAATCTGTCTGTGAGGTTGCAAGCAGCTTGATGTTCTCGTCCCAGAGCCTGAACAGGTTGCCTACAAGCAGATCGAGCTCGGTGTCTGTTACAAACTGGCCCATATGGTTCCGGAATTTTTCCAGATGAGCGTGATAATCGATACGCTGTTCCGGGGGCGTCAATATATCCAGCAAACCGTACAATTTGACAAAGACAGAATCCAGCATGAACAGTTCCATGCTGCAGGCAATCATAAACTGGTCTTTTGGTGCAAGGTTCTCGCGTGATCGGGCAATGTATCCGGCCATGCGATCCTGGATAGTTGAAAGATTTTTTATCAGCACCTCATAATCGTCAAATACGTCTTTCAGGGCGCCGTGGGTGTTTAAATCAAGGGCACCTCTAAAAACCTGAGAGAAAATATGATATAGTAACGCCATGAAACAG
>CAZXJV010000003.1:0-67850 GCA_964641135.1 uncultured Treponema sp.
CGGCTGGCCAGCCTTTCGCGGGTATGCTTTGGGAACCGATCTGGAAACACGGCTGGAATTGTCTTCAGTAAGCGCTGTTACCGGTATACGGTATCAGTTTGAGGGAACAGAATCTTTCGGCAGCCTGCATGCGGCCGACCTGTTTCTACGTCTTGGTTTCCGCCTGCCAAAAGATATTGTTTTTGAAACAGAGGTATCGGGTGCCGTTGATTCTGATCAGGGCTTTCTGGTTCCTTTTACGGTGTCAGCTGTTTTTCCTGATCTGGGTATTGCCTCGGTCCATATTGCCGGAGGCCTTGACCGCAGGGTCACTTCTCCCCGGACCCTGGCCGAAGCAAATCCCTTTGTTTCGGATTCCGGCCGGGCCTTTGTTTCTGCAGACTGGTATGCCAGGGCAGTAGTCGAGTTACCCGCACATTCTGCGGGCCTGGAATGGAAGCCAGGACTGACACGTCCCGGACTGGCACGTTCCGGCCTGACAGCCGGAGGTGTTGTTGAATACCGCCAGTCCACGGAGGACCGGGGAATGCCGGTTTTGTCCGGTTATCTTGAGGATGACCTTCGCCGGATAGTGATTCGCGATGAACAAACCCGGCTGGATTCGCGGGTGTATGCAGGCTGGCAGCATGCCTGGATTGGCACACAAACATACCTGGAAAGCCGCTGGCTGGACGATCCGGAAGAAAAAGGTACCCAGCGTCTTGGTGCTTCTTTGTTCATTTTTGACCAGTCAGCTTCACGCTGGCGGTCGGAAGTGGATTTCGGGTTCAGGCTGGATACTCTTGCGCTGCCCGATCTTTCGGTATCCGGCTCCCTCTTCCTGACACGGAATTTTTCTGTTACCTTGCTGTTGAACGATGTGTTATCGATGAGTATGGCCCGCAAGCGGCCGCTTGACGACTGGTACAGCGCACGGGGCGGCTTTGCCCGCTTCGGCGTCCGTTATGATATTGGGAGGCTCTGATATGTTATCCGTTTTGATTTCCGGCGGTCCGGTAATGCTGCCGATCGCCGTGTGTGCCATACTGGCAACCATCATCATCATTGAGCGGTTGATGTTCTACAAGGAGATCCGCAAGGGACAAAAAGACCTGCTGCCTCGTATACGAACCAGTATGGAACGCGGCCGTTTCCTTGAAGCCGAGGCTATCTGCGATACTATTGAAAGCCCTCTTGCACGTCTTTTAAAGACCGGTATTTCCTACCGGGAGTATCCTGAAGCAGCCGTCAAGGAAGCGGTCATGAACCAGGCAAACCGGGAGGTACCCCGGCTGGAGAGGTATTTGTCCAGTCTTGGCACCATTGCCAATATCGCCACTCTTCTGGGTCTTCTGGGAACCGTAACCGGCAACATCCAGGCCTTCGGTGTGCTGGGAGACATGGGAACAATGGGAAACCCGGCTGTACTTGCAGGTTCTATCGCCCAGGCTCTGGTTACGACGGCCAGCGGTCTTGTTGTTTCAATACCTGCAATCGTTTTTTACAACTATTTCATCGCCGAGGTGAACCGGATGGTAACCGAGATGGAATCTTCGGTAAGCGATCTGGTTATCCTGCTGTCGGCGGGGAAGCGCGGCCATGAAGTTCAAGCGTAAGCTCGAGACCAGGGCCGTCGTCGACCTGGTACCGATGATAGATGTTGTATTTCAGCTCATACTCTTTTTTCTGGTTTCCACGACCTTTGCCGTTCTGCCGGGGATAAGTCTTGATCTTCCCGCCTCCAGGACCGCGGAAGCGACGCGCACAAACGGTATTACCATCTCGGTCGGGGCAACAGGTGTTATCGCTGTAAACAGCGAGATCGTTCCTGTCGAGGCTCTGGATGCGGCCCTTGAGCGGCTTGCGACCAGCACCCCGCGGGATGCGGTTCCGGTAAGCCTGGAGGCGGACGAGCAGGTAACGAATGGAACCATCGTTAAAATCCTTGATTCGCTCAGACGGACCGGCTTTGTCGGGGTTAACCTGCGAACGCGGGAGTAGCCGATGTTTGATATTCACGGACCGGACCGGACCCGGCTGATCAACAGTTTGAGAATCTCGACTGCAGTCTGGATCGCTATTCTGGTACTTCTGGTGCTGGTACCCTTGCGGCGTCTGCCGGTTCCGGAGCGTCAGTTCCGCGAAATTTCGCTGACCCTGGGGGCACCGGAGCCCGAACCTGCAGCCGCAGTTCCGGCAGCAGCCCAGGCAGCAGCTGCACCCGCGCGTCAAAGCCCGGCACGCCAGACCGCCCCAGCCCAACAGCGCCCGCAGGCTTCAACTCCTGCCGCTCAGCCTGCTTCTTCCGGGGTGTCCTCTCTCGGTATTGCCAATTTTTCAACCCCGATTACCTCGTCTTCTCCAACTGCGGCGAGCCCGGAGTCTCTTGAATTCTCTTCACAAACGTCTTCGACTCCATCCTCTCCTGCGCAATCGCGAACAGTGCAGGAATTTGAAGGCTCGGCAGCCCTGGTTCAGAGCTCAAACGATCAGGGCGCCAGTGTCAGCTCAAATCAGACTATTACCGGCACCGCAAGTGCTGAAACCGGGCAGGCGCTCTCTGCAATCACCAGTACAGCGGGAACGGGTACATCCTCCACCGGAACGGCAGCGGGAAGTGCAACGGGAAGCCCATCTTCAGTCAGTGCAAGCCGGACAGATATCTCTTTTGACGGTACTCCCCGCGAACTTGTCAGTTCAACCTCGCTTGATCTGCCTGATAACCTTCAAAGCCTTATTAATTCAAGCAGAACAGTCAAGGTGAGTTTTTCGGTCACTCCTTCAGGAACAGTGCCGGGGCTTACCATCTTTTTTACTCCTTCCAACGTTCTTCCTGATCAGGTACAATCCTGGCTGCGCGGACGTATAGAACAATGGCGTTTTACCGGGGGACAGGGTTCTGCCAGCGGTTCCTTTACCTACACCATAACCGCCCGATAGCATCACACGAAAGGATATCCATGAGATCAGAAATTGACGCTGTAGCCTTTGACATCGATGGAACCCTGTATCCCAACGCGGCACTGAATGTACGCATTCTCCCCTTTATTCTGGCAAATGCGCCGCTGATGATACGCTTCGGGCGGGTGCGTAGAATAATCCGCCGGATGCAGGAGGCGGACCCGTCCTTCAAGAAGGATGATTTTTTTGAATATCAGGCCTCGCTTCTGGCTCCGTCCCTGGGTCTCGATACCAGCGGGTGCCGCGAGCTTCTTGACCGCCTTATTTATGAAGGCTGGAAGCCCCTGTTTCAGCGTGTGCCGCCCTTTGCCGGGGTCCGGGACTGCTTTGACGCCCTGCGCGCTGCCGGTCTTCGGCTTGCCCTTCTTTCGGATTTTCCGCCGGCTCAAAAAGGCGATGTGTGGGGCCTTGCTCCCCTGTGCGAGACAGTGCTCGGCTCTGAACAGACCGGTGCCCTTAAACCCTCTCCGGTTCCTTTCAAGGCCCTTGCCGATGCCCTCGGCCTACCCCCGCAGCGTATACTGTATGTCGGAAACTCCATTACCTCTGATGTTTTGGGAGCCTCCCGCGCCGGCATGAAAACCGCCTGCATCCGAAGCCCGCTGGCCCTTGCACTGCGCGGACCGGTCAGGCAGGCCGACTTTTCTTTCAGCAACTATCGCCAATTGACCCGTTATGTGCTAGAATAGCCCAACAAGTGATGCGGCCCACCGCCTCTGCGGCGCCGGCCGGGTCCTCTTTAAAAAAGGGTGGGGCAGGTATCTATGTTTACTCCGGGCAATCTTGTGACCATGGGCGTATGCCTTTTAGTGGTCCTTCTTTTCAGACAGCTGGACAAGAACAACCGTTCCCTGGAAAAAGTCAAAAAATACACAGACAAAATCAAGGGTGAACTTGAACAATTTATCAAGGACCGCGTTGACCGGCTCAATGACGCTGCACTTGGTTTGGACGTCCAGCAGACGAAGGCTGTCGCCGCTGTCAAGCGGCTTGATGCTATCCGTGAGGACGTCGCCCGCAAAGAAGCCGATCTGGCTGAACGCAGCGGCATGGTAGACGGCATTGAACGCAAAATCAAGGAATATGAACAGACCCTTAAAACACTGGAAGACATGACGGCACGGGCCGAAACAAATCTGGAACGTCTTGCCGATGAATCCGGCTTTACGGAAATGATGGGCAAAAAACTCGGCGAGGCCCAAAAGCAGCTGGGTGCCCTGACGGCAGAAATCCCGGTTCTTCGCGAACAGTTCCTGGAAGAGAATCGCCGTCAGCTTTCTTCCGTGCAGGAAGATGTATTGTCATCCGTCTCAAAGAGTATTGACGACATCGGGCGCAGGGTTGAAGCAGCGCGCCATGACAGCGAAAAGGTTCTTGAACACTCAGCCGAAAAACTCCAGGAACTGGTAAAAAAATCCCTGGCCGAAGCAGCCCGCCGTGCGGACAGCATGGAGGAAGCCACCTTCGTCAAGCTCAAGGAGCAGGCCCTGGATCGCCTGTCACGTTATAAAGAAACCATAGAAGAAAAAACCACCGCAATACAGGAGATGGCTAAAGAGAAGGTTGGAGAAACCCAGCAGCTGGTCAAGAATTTCCGGGCCGAGTGGCAGACCGAAGCCCATGATTTCCTTGAAACAACACGGGCGGAAATTGCAGAGCTTACCCGCCTTGCCGCAGATGCCTCCGATCGTCTGGAAAAGGAACTGCGGGCGGCCGGTCGCCGCAGCGATCAGCTGGCGGAAGAATTGTCCGCTCGGGTGCACGAACTGGAATCGCATTCTTCCGGCGAGCTTTCCCGTCTGGAAGCGGAAATGAACACCTTCAGCACAGCGGCTGATACCCGCCTTGCCGATATGAGTAAAACGATTGACGGCGGTATTACAGGACTCAAGCAGTCCTTTGACAGTGGATTGTCAAAGCTTCAAACTGAAAGCGATTCTTCTATAAATTCGGTAAAGACCGCGCTGGAAAAGGCCTTGCTCGGTGTACGGGATACAGCTGCTGCAGCCCTTGTAAAACAGGCAGCCGAGTTTACTGCTTCCATTGACCGCCAGTCTGCCGAATTATCAGGCGCTCTTGCGGGGCGTTCCACTGAACTTGCAGCAGCCCTTGAAAAACTTGCAGCTACCCTTGAACAGGAAATCGGCACTTGCCGCAGTGATGTTGATTACCGCTTGAATGCTCTGCGTACCCTGATTGAAGATACGGACCGGCTTGAAGAAACCCTCCGGGCCGCCTGGCAGGAAACAGCAAAAACTGCCGGGGAGAGCTTTAACGCCTGGGCTGCAGGACAGAGCACTGAACAGGAACGCTTCAGCGGAACTATCAGTACCAAAGCTGCGGAGATCAGTGACCGTATGGCAGGGCTGGAGGCCGGACTCAATGAGCTCAAATCAAAGGCCTATGCAAATGTCTCCGAAAAATTGAAACTCTTTGAAGATGATTTTTTTGCCGATCTTACCAGGCGCAGCGATTCTGTCAATACAGCTCTTGTACAGTGGCAGCACAGTCTTGATGAACGGCTTGAATCGCTTGGTGCTGCCGGCGAATCTGCCCGCAAGGATCTGGAAACAAAGTATACCCTGGAGTTGACTAACCGCCTGCAGGAAATAGGGGAACAGTTCCGCGATCAGACCGGACGGGTTGAAGAACAGATACAGGCGGTAGAAGCAGAGCTTCGCGGACGTATATCGGTCAGCGACAAGACCCTCAACGGCTTTCTTGAGCAGATCCGTTCCGATTTTGCCGAACTGCGCACTGCGGCTGATGCCCAGTTGCAGAAAGAGCTGGCCGGACATGCTGCCCAGGTGCAGGAGTCGCTGCGGCGTCAGGAACGCGACATAGAAGTCCGTGCGCGGGCGCTTGAGGATACTGTAGAGCAGGCACGCGGCGACGCAGGCGGGGCTCTGGAATCAATCCGGCAGGATTTTGCACAGTGGCAACAGCGAACCGTTGCCCAGCTTGATGCAGCCTCGGGTCAGATTGAATCCCGCCTTGCGGATCTTTCTTCCGGGACAGAGTCGTCAATCACAGCGCTTGAATCAGCTTACACTGCTCAGTATAAGGCCTTCCTCGAGAAGGCTTCCCAGGACCGGGCCTTGATGCAGCAGCATATAGAACAGCTTGGTTCCCGTATGGATCAGGCTTCTGCGGATTTCGCTGAGCGATCAGGACGGATGCTGGCCGAGCTGACTCGAAATGGTGAAACTTTCTCTGCTGAACAGGCACGCCAGTTTAGCGAGGCTTCTACAGATACCGACGCAGCCGTACGCGGTCTTAAAACAATGGTTCAGGACGTACGCGACAAGCTTGAGCAGGCACAGAGCCGCGTTTCTGACCGTATTCAGTCAGAAGCGGCAGCGCTCAATAAAACACTTGACGAGATTGACCGCCGCCAGAAGGCCTTTGTTGCACAGACCAGGGTGTTTGACCGGGCCGACGAGCTTAAACAGGGGCTTGAAAAAGACCTGGCTGAACTAAAGGACGAGATTGGCCGGCTCGATGTCTACCGTGAAACGATGAGTTCTCTTGAGCAACACTATATTAAAACCCGCAAGATGGAAGAGGAAGCTACCGCAAAACTCAACAAATTCATGGCCGAGAAAAAACGTATTGATATTCTGGAAGCAGATTTTACCAAATTGCTCGGTCTTTCAGAATCCATCGACCGGAAAATTTCTGAGCTTACCCTGACCAATGATGATATGCAGCAATATCAGGTACAGATCCGCCGGTTTGAAGAGAGTATTACAGCAGTTAACAGCCGCTATGAACGCCTTGAAAAGAAGGCAGCGGTTCTTGACCAGACTGTCGACGGCGTGGACAAGGCCTTTGAAAACCTCAAAAATCTGGAATCAGCCATCGGAGCTCTCCGCAGCGAGTTCAGCTCTGTTCCTGGCCAGCTTGATTCCGTTCAGTCAGCTTTGTCCATCCTTATGGAGAACCGCGGACAGCTTTCCAGGGTCGTAGACCGTATCTCCGGTCTCGATGATATACTTTCGGATGTTGAAACCAGAACCGAACGCATGCAGACAGCCCGCGAGTGGCTTGCAAAAACAGAAACCAGGCTGGAAGAGATTTCTCGTCAGGCGGAAGATCAGCTAAAACTGCTTGGTGATCTGTTGAAGGATGAAGGTGCTTCGCGCAAGACCAAAGGTGCACCGCCCATCGGTATCCGTGAAAACGTGGTCAAGCTGTCGCGTCAGGGCTGGAAAGTAGACGAGATCGCCCGGGCACTGCATCTGTCGCGCGGTGAGGTCGAACTTATTCTGGAACTTCCGCAGAAATAAGGCAGGATGCCCAGCATTCAACAGCCTCGCCGGTTCCCACCGGTGCAAGGCCTTCTCCTGTTTTTGCCTTTACAAAGATCCTGTCCGGATCGACAGAAAGTACTGCGGCGATTGAGTTACGAACGTGGGTCCGCCATGGAAGGAATTTGGGTCGTTCAAGGGCAATAATACAGTCAAGATTGACCAGGTGCCAGCCATGAGCTTTCACCAGTTTCCATGCAGTTGCAAGAAGTGTTCGTGAGTCGGCATCCTTCCATTGTGCATCCGATGGAGGGAATAGTTCGCCGATATCGCCAAGACCGGCAGCACCGAGAAGGGCGTCTGTTATGGCGTGCAGCAGAACATCGCCGTCCGAGTGACCGGCTTCTCCGGTTTCGGAGGGGATGATGACGCCGCCAAGTACCAGTGGCCGTCCGCAAACCAGCCGGTGGCGGTCCCAGCCCAATCCAGTCCGTATTTTCACAAATCCCCCTGCCAGGTGATTTTTCTGTTTTCACGTTCGCCAGGACAGATCAGGACCCGCCCCTGATACCGGTCCCATATTTCACTGTCATCTGTATATTCATGGGTATCAGCGGCGGCTTTACGGTGGGCATCTACAATACCGGCAAAGCGGAACCCCTGAGGTGTCTGAACCGCTGAAAGAAAGCGGCGTTCAGGATGTTCTACAATACAGCAGTCGGGGCCGCATCGTTTGATGGTATCAGTAACGCTGATTCCGGGAACAACAGCTCCATGGAGGACTGTTTCCTCACAAACGGCCCTTATAAGTGAATGACTTACAAAGGGCCGGGCACCGTCATGTATGAGGATGATGTCGGCACCTGGCTCGGCTGCTGCAAGTGCCTCAAGTCCCAGACGAACCGAAGACTGGCGGTGTGCACCGCCTTCCACAAAAAGGATTCTGTTCAGTAGTTCCGGTGTGATTGACGGATCCCTTGCCAATACCGATCGCGCCTCACTGATACCGCCTGGCGGCACTACAATGGCAATGAGGGCGAACAATTGTGTTTCGGAAAAAATACCCAGGCAGGCAGAAAGAACAGTCCTTCCGGGGTTAGTGGCTGTTAGCGGCAGATATTCTTTTTTGACGGGTCCGCCCATTCGGGTAGAGCTGCCTGCTGCAGTGATCAGGGCAAGGCGGACCATACCTCACTCGTCCGAATCGTCCTCATCATCGCTGTCATTATCAGCGGAGAGGTCTTCATCCATGAAGTCATCGTCATCATCTATGATTTCCTGGTCGATTTTGACATCATCTTCGTCAATTTCGCCAAGTGGTTCCAGATGAGTGTGGATCAGGGCTTCCACTTCGCTTCGGGACATGTCCAGTGAATATGTAATTTCATCTTCCAGAAGCTTGCGGGCGGAATCATACAGCTTCCGCTCAAGTATCGGCAGCTCTTTAACTTTTGACCGGTGATACAGCGAACGTACTATTGTTGCAATGTCGATTACGCTGCCTTTCTTTAAAAGATCAAGGTTGATCTGATATCGGAGTTTCCAGTCAGATGGAATTGGCTCAAAGTCCTGCGAAATAAGCTCAAGTGCTTTTCGGGCTTCATCCTGGGAAACAATAGCCCGTATACCCAGCTCTTCAGCTTTGAGTACGGGGACCATAACAGTCATGTCCGAAACATCAAGATAAATAACGTAATACAGGATGTTCTCACCCTTAAATGTTTTTTCCTTGATTTCCAGAATCTTGCCGACACCCTGGCTGGGATATACGACTTTTTGGTTGACCTTGAAGGCAGTTTTGCTACTCATACGGCTTTCATAGTATCATAAATAGTCAGGGAGGTCAAAGCCCTGCCCGTGCAACCCCCGGCAGTGCCCTCGGTGCAACAAAACGTAAAAACTTGAAAGGATGAATATCAAGCGGGTTCCGGTACCATCCGTCCAGACCGTTTGTATCGATTACATTCACTGATAGGTTGTGCGAAACCGGAAGAATTACTCCGTCCTTTAAAAGGAGTTCTTCGGCCCTGGCAAGGATTGTATAGCGTTCCTGTCCGCTTGTTGCTTTGGCCGATGCGTCCAGAAGGCTGTCGAATTCACTGTTTTTCCAGCGTGCTTCATTAAGCGAAGAATCAGAGCGGAACATTTCAAGAAATGCCAGCGGGTCGGCAAAGTCACCGATCCAGGATGTCAGTCCAACAGTAAAACCGTTGCTTCCGAGTGATTGATAATACTCACGGAACGGCAGGCCCTCTACCCGTGTTTTGATACCCAGTGTTTCCCATGCCTCTGTCATTTTCTCTGCCTGGATGCGAAGGCTTGGTGCTTCAGGAATTCGTATCACCAGCTCGGGAAGTATAATGTCGGGATTCTGTTTTTTCCATTCTGAAAAAAGAATAGCAGCCTTTCCGGGATCAGTCTCAACAACACCTTCCAGCTGGGGATAGCCTGCAATCGGGAATACAAGCGTTTTTGCCGGAATAAGGTATCCTTCCCGCAGTGTATCCCAGTTGACTGCCAGGAAAAGAATACGGCGCAGATCCTGATCAGCCCATGCTCCTTCGGTGCGGAAGAAATAGTATTCGGTTGCAAACATCGGTGAAACCTTGATGGACTCGGTATCATAAATTCCGTCCAGAATCATTGTGCCACCCAGCCAGTCGATTTCCCCGCGGTTAAATGCATCTGTCAGCATTCGGGAATCATCCGAGATAACCAGGCGTATGGAGGGGACCAGTACTTCGTCGCGGTCCCAGTACCAGATGTTTTTTACAAATCGCAGACCTTCTTCGCCGGAAGAGTCCAGGCGGTATGGACCGCTTGAAACAGGCAGGGCAGAGGGACTGAAATCGGCGTCGGGTCTGTTAAGACGGGAAGGATGAACAGCGCTGAATGCATGATGACACAGAATTTTCAGAAGGTGATCAGCGGGGCGCTCTAGTCGTACTGTCAATTCGGTTATGCCGGCTGCGGTAATTCCGACAGAGGCAGGGTCGGGGTTTAGTCCGGTGCGGTAGCTGCGTGCACCCTCTATCATGTCAAATAACGATGCGTAAGGTGCCTCTGTTGATCGATCAAGCAATGACAGCCATGAGTTGCGTATTACTTCGGCGGTAATGCGTTCGCCGGTTTCAAAACGCGCTGTAGAGCGAAGTTTGAACTTCCACACAAGGCCGTCAGGGCTGACGGTAAAAGATTCAGCTATTGCGGGAACGGGTTCCATGTTGAATGGATCATACACGAACAAGCCTTCGGCTACAGCGGTAAGAATCTGTGCCTCATCGGCGTTGTATGCCTTGTGTACCCGCCAGTCCGGTATTGACGATGATATATTGGCGGTGAATTCCCGCTGCGGCCAGCTTTGAGCCGAAAGAGCTGTGCTTGCCATGCACAGAACCGCGAGAAAGAGTGTGCAGATTCGTTTAGACATTCGTGATCCCCAGTTTCTTGAGCTGCTGCTGTTCTTCCAGTTGTGCCGAGTATTCGGCGCGGCACTGGTTAGCCTTGACCAGATTGTTTTTGATTGTAGAAAGTTCAATCTTTATTCCCCGGATCCGGTCACGGGCTTCAGCGGGTATGGATTGCTTGAAATAATCATCCACACCAGCCAGCTGCTTTGAAAGGTTGCCAAGTTCTGCCAGGTTACGGGTCAGAAGATCGAATATCTGCTGTTCCTCCATCGATTCTATTTTTAGATAGGTTGGCGAGCTCCTGACTGTAAAACCGGTAAACAGACGGCTTTTTTTTCGCACCTCATCGATAAAATCAGACCAGATTATGCTTTCTCTCTTGCCGGTTCCTGTTGCGGGGTCAGCAATGAGAATATACATCTCAACTTCTTTTTCGGGAATATTGAATGCCTTGCGGAACAGGGCTGCAAGTCGGGACATGAAGCTTTTTTCAAGGCTTTGCAGGGTATGGTAATTATCCTGTATTTTGTTGAGAATTTCATCGAGCTGTGGTGCCACAGCTCCGATTGTACGAATACCATCCAGCAGAACAGGTTTGAGGCTTTCTTCTGTATGCGCCTTGTTTTCCTGTGTCCTGGAAGTTGTCAGTTTTGCAAGCAGTTCTTGCTGCAACACTGCATGATCCGGCGAAAAATCCTCACGGAGAATTTCTTCGATCAGTTCGGTATAGAAGGGTTGATCGCGCATTTGTGCGGCAAAGGCGCGTTTTATATCCCTTATTGCCTCTGTCATGCCGCCGGTAAAGATTTTTTCCGGATTAAAAACAGCGGCAGGCATGACCATTTTTCGTATTGTCAGTTTGTACCGTTCGCGGTGAAATTCTGCAAGACTGCGAAGTCCCTTGGTAATATTTATCGCACTTTTGCTCAGCTGCCTGAGACAATCATTTACAATACTGATGGAAAGAGGATCTGTGCCTGTACGGACATTTGCTACCAGCTCGGCAAGTCCGCGGGTGTTCGGCTTGTTGGATGTATTTGAAAAGGTATCCCAGTTAAAGGTACGCATAAGGGTAGCTATGCGGTTGATCCGTTCAGGTGCAAGATTGTCACAGGTAAAGGTGTAATAGTTATTCAGATAGTCAAGCATAGCTTCAAATTCGGCCAAACGGCGTCCGATGACCGGTCCCCGTTCGGAATCTGCGAAGGTTTCATCGGACGGCAGTTCAATTTCCTGTATCTTGCTGTCGTATTTATAGGGTTCGTCGTGAAAAACGCCTTTTTTTATCAAAACTGTGCGCAGTGTCTTCGTAGCGCTGTGCGCTATCCGGAATTCTTCCTGGAGCTTGGGTAAAAAGAATGAATCGAAGGCTGCCTGTCGTTCCATGACAGCCTGAAACAGTGCATCGGTAAAACTGCTGTTTTGTTCCATAATTATACTATTATCGGCTAAAAAGGTCATAACGGCAAGACACAATTACTGCTATCAATAGTGTTGTTTTTTCGGTTATTGACATTGACCTGACAGGGGAGTATTGTTAGATAACGCAATGACGGAGACGAGTAGTTCCAGTCTGCACTGCAACCAGAGAAACGGTCCGGCAACCCCGGCAATGGGGTTCAGGGTGGAAGACCGCTGCATGCAAGGAATGAAAACCCCTCCCGAGCAGTACGGGGAACACCCTATATCTTTGAGGTATAGTGTCAGTAACCGCTACCGTAATCCGGCGATAACGGAGATGAGCGCGCACCCTGTCATGGGGATGCGAAGCGGGGTGGCACCGCGGAGACTGACTGCATGTATGCAGTACGGTTCTTCCGTCCCCGGAAACGGCTGTCTTTCAGGCAACCGTAATACCGGTCAGGAGTGTGCCCATGAAACCTATCGAATCCCAGAATCCCGAAAAACTTGAATTGATCCGCCATAGTACGGCCCATGTGATGGCTTCTGCCGTTACAACATTGTTTCCAGGAACAAAAGTTGCCATCGGACCGGCTATTGAACATGGTTTTTATTATGATTTTGAACTTCCCCGTTCAATTACGCCGGATGATCTGCCGGAAATAGAAAAAGAAATGCGCCGGCTATTGAACAGTAATCTTGACTTTACACGCGAGGTAATAACCCGCGAAGCGGCGCTTGACCTGTTCAGGGATGAACCTTTTAAGAGTGAACTTGTCAGGGAACTGCCTGAGGGTGAAGAAATCAGTCTGTACCGTACCGGCGATTTCGTGGATCTGTGCAGAGGGCCTCATGTTGGCTCTACCCGTGAAATTAATGCCCAGGCTTTTAAGTTAATGAAAACAGCGGGTGCCTACTGGCGTGGGGATGAAAAACGACCCATGCTGACCCGTATTTACGGTACCGCCTGGGAAAAACCCGGTGATCTTAAAAACTACCTTGATATGCTTGCAGAAGCAGAAAAACGGGATCATCGCCGCATCGGCAAGGATCTGGCTTATTTTCATATTGATGACGAAAATCCGGGCCAGGTTTACTGGCACCCGGACGGCTGGACCGTATACCGCCTGATCGAAGACTATGCCCGCGCCCGCATCCGCCAGGACGGATATGTCGAGGTCAAGACTCCGTTTGTTATGCCTCAAAGTTTATGGGAGCGCAGCGGCCATTGGGCAAAGTACCGGGAAAACATGTTTGTCACTGAAAGTGAAAAACGCCTGTTTGCTCTCAAGCCCATGAACTGTCCCGGACATATCGAGATTTTCAGGCAGGGTTTGAAAAGCTATCGCGATTTACCGTTGCGTATGGCTGAATTCGGATCCTGTACCCGTAATGAACCGGGCGGATCTGTGCATGGTATTTTGCGGGTTCGCGGGTTTGTGCAGGATGATGGACATATCTTCTGCACAGAAGAACAGATACCGGATGAGGTAGCACGGTTCTGTGTTTTGTTAAAAAGCATGTATCGCGATTTCGGTTTTCCGGAAGAAACAATATTGGTCAAGTTTTCAACCCGGCCGGAAATGAGGGTCGGCTCAGATGAAAGCTGGGATCGTGCCGAGGCCGCACTTGAGGATGCCTGCCGGAAAGCAAAACTTGATTATATAGTAGCTCCCGGTGAGGGTGCATTTTATGGCCCGAAACTCGAATTTACCCTGGTTGACGCTCTCGGTCGACACTGGCAGTGCGGTACCATTCAGGTGGATTATCAGCTGCCTTCAAAGGAACGTCTGAACGCTGAATACACCGGTGAAGATAACGCCCGACATCATCCGGTGATGCTGCACCGTGCTGCCCTGGGCTCCCTGGAGCGCTTTCTGGGTATTTTGATAGAGCATTATGCCGGTGCCATGCCTCCCTGGCTTGCTCCCCGTCAGGCAGTTGTTGTTCCTGTCGCTCCTGCATTTGAAGAGTATGCCGTCGCAGTCAGTGCGCGGCTGAAAGCAGCAGGTGTCCGGGTGTTTGCCGATATTGATAATGATCGAATGAACGCAAAAATACGGAAATATCAGGGACAAAAGATACCGTATCAGCTGGTTGTCGGTCAGAAGGAGATGGATGAAGATGCCGTAGCCGTTCGTACCCGTGACGGAAGTCAGAAGGTCATGAGCGTCGAGTCCTTCATTCAACTTCTTCTTGAGAAGACTTCCTCGAAGTCGGCGGAGTTATTGTAAGAGCGGCCATGATCATGAAGGAGTCCATGAAAGGCACCTTCGGATCTGACCAGAGGTTGAATACCGGGATTGCGGCGCGGACAGTGAGTCCGCCTCCCCAGCCGGTTTGCAGACGATAGCGGATTCCGCCCTGGAGAACAGGATACAGCCAGCGGCCTGACGACCACAGATAGTTGTTTACGGCTGTAACCTGCTCGCCGGCTGTCAACGGTTCTCCGGGATTCCGCGCATCGGAAGGTACGCCGGGTTCAAGAAAGCTCCACCGCAGGGCAGCCGCCGGGCCGCCACCCAGGCTGTAGAGAAAGTTTCCCCGTTCAATCAGATATAAAAAGGGCAGGTCAAGCAAGAGAACCGGCACCAGAACAGTGCGGTTTTCGATCTCGGTGGGCAGGGCACGTTCGCCGGACCACAGGTATGCGGTGCTGTACAGGGATAGTGAAGGGGCGAAGGCAAGGGATTCCCTGACTGGCAGCCGGTATTCCGCCCCGCCGAAAACAGCAATAGGACTCGGACCGCTGGCCAAACCGCCGGGCGCGCCGCCTGGACCCATGCCGGGGACAACCGTAATGCCTTCACCGTCCGAATTATGTATCAGGTTCAGTCCGCCGAAAATGGTCCAGCGGCTGTACTGCGCCATTGCAGTCTGCATAAGCAAGACTCCAAGTACAAGGCAGACTGTGTAGCGAACGGCTGTTTTCTTCATGTAAACAATTATAGCACATCGGAAAGGTCGGCTTCCAGTAAACCGGCGCGACCTGTTTCAAAGAAACGCCGTTCTTCCCAGGCAGCGATCAGGCGGCTGCCGGAAAGAATAAAGGGGCCGTAGACGTATCCGCGTGAAAGTTTCGGCAGGCTGAGAACCCTGACACCCGAACGGCCTTCCTGGCTGTAATAAAAGGTACCGTCCGAAAAAAGCAGGGCTGTTATGCCGTCATTCTGCAGAACTATGCCTTCAAGTGCTGGTTCTTCACCGCTGCGGGTGTACAAAACGGGGCCCGATCCTGTTGCACGGTGGACCTGCAGGGAAAGAGCAGTGTTCTCCGGTAGCAGACTGACCAGATCACGAATTGCCCGATCTGCCTGATCAACAGGGAATGGTGATATTGATGTTCTCCAGGCATCTGCAGATATCCGGCGGATGGTCGGCAGGCGGATTACTGCTCCGCCTTTGTCCATCTCGGGCAGATATTCAAATTCCAGGTAGTTAAAGTCGATCCGGTCCGCTTTTTCCTGTTTGAAGGCGGCGTACCACATTGACCCTACACGATCCAGTGCAACGCACTGGGCTTCAGGGGCAAGACCCAGGTCTGCGGGATATAGACGAAGCAGTGGTGATCCTTCGGTGACATGAACCAAAAAGGGTTCCGGTCCGGTGCTTGTCCGGGTGGAAAAGAAACTGTTGCGGTACAGACGGACAGCAAGCCCTCCGCTCCAGGTGTGTAAAGATCCGGATGTGCGTTCGTGGAACATGGTTTTATCACCGATTAAACGTACTCCGGTTTCAGAATCCGGATATATCAGGCCCAGCTTGTTGACCAGCAGCACCGGAGTTCCCTCCATAAAGCCTACCGAAGCTGCACGGCGGGCTTCTGTCCATGCCTGAAAGCCGGGGAAGGGTATAGCTGCCGGATCCAGTGCGGAGCGGACACTGTCCTCATCGAAATAATACCAGGGAGAAGACGGTTCGGCCGGCGCAGGGGAGACGGCTGATTGACGGTTGCTGCATGAGCTCAGGATGAGTATACACAAGGCTGCATTAATCACTGTGATCGGTTTCATTGTAGCTATACAGTAGCCGAGGCTCAGGGATCTGACAAGTCTTGAATGGTAAAATAATACAGACCGGGGGTACTATTTGTCTGAATAAGAGTCAGCCAGCCACGAGGAAAAAAAAGCCGGTGCAGTCCATCAGTACAATGGTATACGATAGACCGGTGTGTTTCGTTTTCTGTAAGCGGTATCCGTTCACCATGGATAGAATAGAAAAAATCTGGCAGGGGGCCATGCTCCGCAGTATTGAAAAACAGCTCAATCACGGAAACCGGGGGGACCCGGATTTCCCGGACAGAAAAACGTCCTGAAAGAATGGCCCCGCTCATGCGCAGCTCATCAATCCATACATGGTTTTCCATTTTGTATGCTTCGTGCTCCAGTCTGCGCCAGTTAAAGGCAGCTGCGATACGCCGGCCTTCTTCCGGGCCGGAGCTGGCTGCAGTAATTATCCTGCGGGCAAGCCGGGCGGACAGCCCGGTGATCTGACGAGGACGCATCACAGTACGGTTGTTACTGGTCAGGGCATCAAGAGGGTACAGGCAGCCGGCTGCAGGGGCAAGGTCTTCAGGCAGGGAATCTGTGGGAGTTACCGTATAGACAAGAACCGGAGTAAAACTGCCGGCCTGTACCCTGATTTCGGCAGTTGGTTGAGAAGTAATGAGTGTTTTGCGGCTTCCTTCGTGATCAAACCATTCAACCTTCCTCACTGCACTCTTTCCCGGATACAGAAAGTCATCAAGGTGTGAACGGACTGGAAGTTCTACCCGGATTGTTTCCGTGGCAGAAGGCCATAATGGCGGAAGGGCGCAGGCTGTTGCTGCTGAAAGGTACAAAAGGGCTGTCAGCCGGAACAGAACAGGATACGGTGTGTGTTTCACAGGAACTGTGTAGCAGGATTGATCTATCCGTGCCCGAATGCTCTATGAGAAACAGGCTGAATACTCATGTTTCAGTCAGTTTGATAACCTTCCTGTTAAGGATGAATATGGCAGTGACAAGAACCATGACTGTCCAGGGCAGGATTTCAAGCGTGGTATATCGTGCTGCCATACCAAAAGCAGCCGGCAGGAATGCTCCTCCCAGGCAGGCAGCCCCAACCTGGTAACCCATAACTCGCTCTGCCTTTCCCGGCCGGAATCGTCGCGGGGTTTCATGGCTGGTACACGGATACACCGGAGCAAAACCGGTTCCGATCAGAATAACAGCAAGGGCATTGAACCATTCCGGCAGAGCCGGTATCCGGAAAGGCAGGAGCAGCAACATGAGGCCGAAAAAGGCAACAGAAAGCCCCAGCCGGATCATCAGTTTGTTTCCCAACCGGTTGACGACCATGCCGGTAACAAGCCGGCCGCCAGTTATGGCTCCGTAGTACGCTGCCATCCATATCCCTGCAGTTACTGCCGATACTCCCCGCGATTCTACAAGCAGGCTGTACCCCCACAGCCCTACAGCGAATTCGCAGGAAACATACAGGGCAAAGATGGCGACCTGTGCCGCCGCTGCCCTGTTTTCCTTTTTTTGATCGCAGACGGCAGGATGTGTATGTGCCGGTTTTGTCCTGTCATCAGTGCCCGGGTACGCCGGTGCAGTCCCTGCTGCTGTTTCAGATGCAGGAGATGTTCTGGCAGTCCGTAGTGTATGCACCCGCTGCCACAAGCCCAAGGACAGGAACAACAGAACAGCGACTGATCCCTGCATCAGTGCCAGGATACGGTATCCTGTTCTCCAGCCCATGCCTGCAGCTATGGCCGCAGTTATTACTGCCGGGCCGGCTGTTGCACCGATTCCCCAACAGGAGTGCAGCCAGTTCATGTGACGCGAGGAATAGTGGCTTGCAACATAGCTGTTTAATCCGGCATCGATGGCACCCTGTCCGAATCCCAGTAGTAAAACAGCCGGAATAAGAGCGATAAAAACCGGTGCCAGCGAATATCCAAGAAGACCTGCCGCTGTCATCAGGCAGCTGGCAAGTGTCAGTATTCCAATCCCGAAACGGGCAGTAAGCCGTGAGCCGAAGATACTGGAAACCGCTGAACAGATCGTGAGTATAATTGTTAGCAGCCCCGCTGCTTCAAGCGGTTTTCCGAAATCCTGACGCATAAAAGGCCATGCGACCCCGAGGGCTCCATCCGGCAGGCCGAGGCTGATGAATGCAGCATATATTACTGCCAAAAGCATTAAAAGAGTGGCTGAGTGCTTCATAATAGTTTATAATGGCAACAAATACCCGTTCTGTCAAGATGATTTTGTGCAGCAACGTGCTTGTGCCTGCAGCCGTGTGGACCTGCCCGTTATCGTTTGACATGCAAGGGCAAGACGTTATACTTGTTTGAGGAGGGGAAGCAGATGAAGGCTTTATTTGTCGGTGGAACGGGTACCATAAGTACCGCCGTCACAGCCCTGGCGGTTGAGCGGGGCTGGGATTTGACACTTCTTAACCGGGGTACCCGCTCGGAGCGCCTAATCTCCGGGGTGCAATGCCTCACTGCAGATATCAATGGCGATGAAGGGGCGGTATCGGCAGTGCTTTCCGGTCACTCCTTCGATGTAGTTGTTGATTTTATCGCCTTTGTTCCCGGTCAACTGGAACGCGATATACGCCTTTTTTCCGGCAGGACTTCCCAGTTTATCTTTATCAGTTCGGCATCGGCCTATCAAAAGCCGTTGAATCATTATGCAATAACAGAATCAACACCTCTTTCCAATCCGTATTGGGAATATTCCAGAAACAAGATCGCCTGTGAAGATATGTTGATGGCGGAGTACCGCCGCAGCGGTTTTCCGGTAACAATTGTCCGCCCCAGCCATACATACAGTGAAAACTACCTGCCGGTTGCGGTGCATGGACGTAAGGGTTCCTGGCAGGTTGTTGATCGTATTCTGAAAGGTAAACCGGTGCTTGTTCACGGTGACGGTACAAGCCTGTGGACGTTGACTCATTCCAGGGATTTTGCAAAGGGTTTTTTGGGTTTGATGGGCAACCCCCTGGCCATCGGGGAAACTGTACATATAACCGGAGATGAAAGCCTGACCTGGAACGGTATCTATGATCGCCTGGGATCCGCTTTGGGGATGCCGTTCAGCAATTATCATTTCAGTTCCTATTTTCTTGCCGCCTGTGATCCGGTTTTTGCCGGGACGCTTGGAGGTTATAAGGCCTGGTCGGTGGTTTTTGACAACACAAAATTGAAACGCCTGGTTCCGGACTTCGTGCCGGTAATACGGTTTGATCAGGGGGTTCGCGAGTGTGTGCGTTTTATTATGGAAGATCAGCGTTTGCAAACTCCGGATCCTGACTTTGACCGTTTCTGTGATACTGTAATTGCGGCACTGGAAGGGGCAAAGGCCTCATTTTTTGCAGATACTGCCCACAGGCAGTAAGGGATACCATCGCATGCGTTTGTACTACCTGCTGTACGAAAACAAAAAACAGGAGCTGGCGCGCAATGCCAGTTATTTGATCGGACGGGGTGAAGAGTGTGATATCCGTCTCTCCGATGTCACCGTTTCACGGCGCCATGCCCGTCTGTCAGGCGGTCCTGGCGGCTTCCGCATAGAAGATCTTGAAAGCACAAACGGCACCTGGTTGGATGGTCAGCGTATTACTACGCAATCTGTTGCTCCTGGGCAGGGGTTCCGTCTGGGAAGCTGCAACCTGCGTCTTGTTGCCCGTGATACGGTTCCCGCAGACCAGGATGGTTCACCGGCAGATACCATGATCTTTGAACAGCATATCTCGGAAATACTTGCCGAGGTTGAAGGTACAGATCTTGCCCCCCGTGTTCAGGCACTTAAACAATTTTACAACGCAAAGAGGGAAGATCTTGCACGCATGGCCTTCCGGGACCAGCTCACAGGCCTTTTTAATCGCCGATATTTCGACCGCAGACTTGATGATGAGTGGGACCGCTCTGTACGATATCAGCGTCCGCTGTCTGTTGTCATGATCGACATCGATCATTTCAAGAAATACAATGACACCTGGGGGCATCAGAAGGGTGACGAAGTGCTTGCTGCGGTGGCACGTATTCTTGCCGCTACCTGCCGTACCAGCGATGTACTGTGCCGCTACGGCGGTGAAGAGATGGTTTTTATACTTCCGGAAACCCCCGGTGAAAAAGCCTGTGTTATGGCAGAACTGTGCCGTCAAAGGGTAGCCGGTAATACGGAGCCTGTTGCCGGTTGTGCTGTCACAGTAAGTCTTGGTGTTGCAGAGCGGTTATCCAATATGCCAGACAGCGCCTCCCTTCTTAAAGCGGCGGATGCAAATCTGTACAAGGCAAAAGAAGCCGGACGTAATCGGGTACAGTTCTGAACAGTCAGCATCCTGTTAGTTCCGATTAACCAGTATTCGGCCCCACACCGGATCAACCGGTATTGGGGTGCTTCTTCCGTCAGAATGGAATTCACTGCTGTCATTCAGAACATCAACCCACACACCGGAAGAGGGGAGCTCGCAGGCAATGGTGGTATTATCCTGGCTTCCGTTTATAATAACAACGCAGCACTGTTGGTCTGTTGTTCGGCTGAATACCAGCTGATCGGCACTTACAGCCAGCTGTTTCCACTGTCCGGTCCGTAATGCCGGGTAAGCGGCACGCAGAGCGCTCAGCCGCTGAATTACTGCACACAGCTCTCCGCCGGGATATGCCGGTTGCAGTGAGGCATCAAGATGATCGAATCTGCCTGGCTCGAACAGTGCAGGTCTGAGATCCTTGTCGCTTGCAGGCTTCCGTGAACCGCGGATACCCCATTCGCTTCCGTAATACACAGATGGTATACCGGGCATTGTAAATAACAGAATGTGCAGGGGAAAGACTGTGTCTGTTCGTGTCAGAACGGACAGGCAGCGTTCAACATCGTGATTGTCCGCGAAATTATACAACAGCATATCACGGTATATTCCGTTGCTTCCGAACTGACGGTTCAGGCTCCAGGCAATTTCATGCATATTCCGGTCGTTAAAACTGGACCATAAACCTTTGTATGCTTCGTAATTTGTTACAGCATCAAGACCGTTCCTGTAAACCCACTCCCTGTAATCCCCGTGAACCACCTCGCCCACAAGCCAAAAATCAGGTTTCAGGGAGGCACAAAACGCAGCAAGGTCCTCCCTGAAACCTTTGTCCAGAACATCGGCTGCATCAAGACGCAGGCCGTCAATACCGAACTCTTCCATCCAGAACTTTACCGCCTGAAACAGATGTTCTTTGACCTCGGGGCAAGCGGTATTCAGCTTTGCAAGATCATAGTTTCCCGCCCAGCCCTGATAACTGAAACTGTCACCTGCAGGACTGTGCCGGGAAAAGTCGACGTCCATGTACCAGGTGCGGTATCGTGAACCTGCACCCTGCTGCTGGATATCTTTGAACGCAAAGAAATCCCTCCCAGTATGATTCAGGACCGCATCCAGGACTACCGCAATGCCGGCTTCGTGACATGCATGCACAAGAGTCTGTAAATCACTATTGTTTCCCAGCCGACGGTCAACAGTAAAGTAATCCGCAGTATCATAGCCGTGGGCTGTCGATTCAAAAACAGGTCCAAGATACAGGGCGTTTATGCCGATTCCCCTCATATGGGGTATCCACCTGATCAACGTCGTCAGCGGTCGCTGCGGCGTACAGTGCGGGTGGTTACGCGTTTCGGCTCCAAGCATACCGAGGGGGTAGATGTGGTAAAATACACGGGTGTCGATGCTCTGTTTCATGATTCTTCCTTCCTTGTACTCACCCGTTCGGGCGGTGCAAGCTGTATTGTTGTATGTGAATATACCTACCGGTCGGTATATTAAGCTGGTGGTTTGTATACCTACCGGTAGGTATACACTTTTGATTCACCTTGTACCTACCGGTAGGTATAAAGCATTGTCCAACAGGGTGCAGATAAACCCGGGGTTCCCGGAAGCCTGTTACATATGGATCGGGCAGGTCTTTCTGCTACAGGGGGCCTCTACAGTATGCCGTGCATATACTGATGAATTACTCTTCGGATTCCTTCATCGGTTGGCTGAAACTGCCCGTTGATCACCGCCAGTGATCGATTATCCATAAGGCCCAAAAAGGTTTGAGCGCAAAGAGCTTCATGGCCGCGTATATTGCCCATTTCGGGTAGACAGGCACAGAATAACTCATCGATACGGCCGTACAGTGCTTCTGCCAAAGCAGAAAAGGCACGGTGCCCTTCGTTGTCCGGAGCAGCCGCAGAAAGAGCCAAATATAAACGAACAAAGTGTGGTTCGCGTATTGCCTGCTCCATCGCGGTTCTCATCAGATTCAGAAGGTTAATTGTCAAATCACGCTGATAACTGGCTGCTTCGGTAATACGGGCATAATAGGGAGAGCCGATATCGGCTACAATGGCGTTAAGTATTCCGTTTTTACTGCCGAACCAATGGTACAACGTTGGTTTTGTTATTCCTGCTGATTCGCAAATTTCCTGTACCCCGACAGCTTCATAGCCGCGAAGTGCAAATAGAGTCAAAGCCTCTCGAAGAATTACTTCCCGGTTTCCGCTTGTTTCTGTATTCATGGTTGCAGTATACCGTTCGGTATAGTCAATGTCAAGCAGTATACTGATCGGTATATAATAATTGTTGTGTACATACCGGTCGGTATGCAACTGAACTATTAATACTACACACCGGTCGGTATACAACAAAAAACCCGGCGGGGAGGAATCCGCCGGGTGAGTGAAGTGATGTCTTTTTAATATGATTGTTCATGAACTCCTGCGACAGCACGGCCTGAAGGATCGTTCATGTTCCTGAACGCAGCATCCCATTCAAGGGCCTTTGCTGTACTGCAGGCTACGCTCGCTTCATAAGGAACAGTACGAGCCGCGCTTGCAGACGGAAAGCACTCTTCAAAAATGGTTCGGTAGTAATACTGTTCCTTTGTCATGGGAGGGTTGACCGGGAACCGGTCTGCTGCCCGGGCAAACTGGCTGTCCGGAACTTTTTCTTCACACAAAGCTTTGAGCGAGTCTATCCAGCTGTAGCCAACTCCGTCCGAGAACTGTTCCTTCTGGCGCCACAGGATATCGGCCGGCAACAGATCCTTAAAAGCTTCACGCAAAACCCATTTTTCTATCCGTTTACTGCCACTGTGGCGGACTCCTGCTTCGCCTGACAGTTTATCTGCCGGATCAATCGTCATTGCTACATCAATGAATTCTTTATCAAGGAAGGGTACCCGTCCTTCAACCCCCCATGCGGCCAGGGATTTATTCGCCCTCAAACAATCATATAAATGCAGTTTCGAAAGTTTGCGTACAGTTTCTTCGTGCAGTTCTTTAGCATCGGGGGCTTTATGGAAATACAGGTAGCCCCCGAATAACTCATCGGAGCCCTCTCCTGAAAGCACCATCTTGATTCCCATTGCCTTGATCGCCCGTGACAGCAGATACATTGGTGTACTGGCTCTGATGGTTGTAATATCATAGGTTTCCAGGTGGTAGATCACATCCCGGATTGCATCAAGCCCTTCCTGTACGGTGAAGTGGATCTCATGGTGTACCGTCCCGATATGATCGGCAGCTTTTTGGGCTGCGGCCAGGTCTGGCGAACCGGCAAGGCCGACAGCAAAAGAATGCAGGCGCGGCCACCATGCTCCCTGTGTATCGTCAGATTCAATACGCTTGTCGGCGAATTTTTGGGTTATGGTTGCGATGAGCGATGAATCAAGCCCGCCGGACAACAGAACCCCATAGGGTACGTCGCTCATCAATTGACGTTTAACTGCCGATTCCAGGGCTGCACGCAGGGCTGCCAGGTTTGTTTTCGCACCCTGAACTCCGGACCACTCCATCCAGTCCCGTTTATACCATGTACGTTCCTTTTTTTCCGGACTGTACAACAGGTTGCCTGGCTGAAAACTGCGAATTTCTGTACAAACGCCCTCAAGGGCTTTCATCTCGCTGGCTACATAATAGCGGCCCTCGGTATCCCATCCCTGATACAGGGGGATAATTCCAATATGATCCCTTGCAACAAGATAGCAATCCTTTTCAATATCATAGAGGGCAAACGCAAAAATACCGTTCAAGTCTTCCAGAAGTTCCGGCCCTTTATCCCGGTACAGTGCCAGAATAACTTCACAGTCAGATTGTGTTAAAAAATCATACCGTCCTGCATACCGTTCACGAATTTCGCGGTGGTTGTATATTTCGCCGTTAACAGCAAGCACGAGTTTACCGTCCTTGCTGAACAGGGGCTGTTTTCCCGAAAGAGGGTCCACTATGGCCAGACGCTCGTGGGCGAGCATGGCATGGTCTCCCGACCAGATACCTGACCAGTCCGGTCCTCGATGACGCAAACTTTTGGCCATTTTCAGAATTTGATTCCGGAATGGTTCCGTTGTCTGCTTGATCTCAAAGGCACCTACAATTCCGCACATGGTCCATTCCTCCTGGCATTCTGTAAAGGAGACCTCAAAAACTTCAGTTTCCGGAGGTCCCCTGAAATCTATACAAAAAGGGCTTCCGGACGTGCGTCATTCACTGACGCACGTCCGGAAGCCCCGTTGCTTCTCTGCGACTCCCCTGATACTAACCCAGCTGAAAAAAAGAATCAAGCTATAGTTGTATAAATATACACAAAAAATGCATGAAAATCGATTGTATTGAGCGGGAACCGCACATTTGACAGGCATGTGCGCAGATGTAATACTGTCTGAGAGAGGACGTAATGAAACAGCTGCCTGTTATAGTTAGTCTTATATGCCTGTGCTGTGTACATGCAGAAACGATCATGTTGCTCGCACCGGATTATCCTCCATTTACACCCCACGGAGGCCGCCCGGGCATCTGGTGCGAGCTGGTTAGTGAAGCCTATGCCCTGGAAGGTATTACAGTGCAGTGGACGGTATATCCCATTCAGCGGGGCAATCTTATGGTAAGCCGTGGTGAGTCTCTTGCTATCGTTAACAGTGAAATTGCGTTTGATGATACAAGTTCTGTTTTTATGCCGACAGCCTCTTTCTTTTATGTAGATGTAGGGGTTTTTTTTAAGGGATCCCGGTTACCGGACTCTTTTCGTGTAGACCATCCCGGCCAGCTTTCTGCCTGGAGGGTAGGGGGGCTGCGTGGCACCGGTTCTATCCAGGTTATGCGAACACATAATGTACCTATCGAGATTTCCGACACAATTGAATCCATGACCCTGAAGCTTTCGGTAGACCGTCTGGATATGATGCTTCTTGGTGATCTGACCGGCCTTGATGCTCTGCATACCTACCTTCCGTCCGTACATCAATCATACAGATATGCTTCGGTATATCAGTCGCCGATCAATCTGATTTTTTCCCGCACTTTTCCGGATTCCCGGCGCTATGCCGACTTCTGGGCAAGCGGATTGTCCAAACTTCGCAGCAGCGGCAGGTATCTGGAGATTATCGGGTCATATTATCCTGACGGTAAAATCAATCCAATGGTCCTGATCAGGCCGTAAACCCTGATTATTTGAAGATTGCTACAATGTCATGCGGCTCAAGTACCATACTTGTGCCCCGTTCCAGGCATTGGGCAAAGGCACCAGCGGTGTCAAGACTGGTCAAACAGGCACAGTTATGCTCAACAGCTGAGCGGCGAATCCGGAAACCGTCCCTGTTTTTATCCCGGCCGCGTGTAGGCGTGTTGATGATAAGGGCCAGCTCTCCTTTCTGCAATGCATCCAGAATATTCGGCGAAGCTTCGCTTGGGCGGTTTATTTTCTGGCAGTCTACACCATTAGACATCAGATATTTCCAGGTGCCTTCGGTAGCAACGATACGCCATCCGGCATTTGCATACCGGCGAATTACTGGCAATCCCTCCGTATAGTCTCTTTCCCGCAATGAAACAGCAATAGTTCCCCGTCCGTCTGCCCCTGCGCGGATCTTTAATCCCGATGCACGGAAACCCTTGTACAGGGCATCGGCCCAGTTCCGGGCGATTCCCAGGGCTTCTCCGGTGCTTTTCATTTCCGGTCCAAGAGCGGTTTCCACACCGTGAAGCTTTTCGAAAGAAAATACCGGCATTTTTACTGCACTGTAGCTTGATTCCGGGTACAAACCTGTTCCCCAGCCCATGTCCGCCAGCTTTTCGCCAAACATGCAGCGGGTTGCCAGCTCCACTATCGGTACACCGGTCACCTTGCTGATATACGGTACAGTGCGGCTCGATCTCGGGTTAACTTCTATAACAAAGATCTCGTCGCCTTTTGCAATAAACTGGATGTTAATCAGACCGATAACCTTCAATTCTTTTGCAAGACGGGCTGAATAGTCTGCCAGTCGGGCCTTTTGTTCAGCTGTCAAATTGGGAGCCGGGTACACAGATATACTGTCGCCGGAATGGATTCCGGTTCGTTCTATATGTTCCATAATTCCCGGTATCAGAATATCTGTGCCGTCGCATACAGCATCCACTTCTGCCTCGGTCCCCTCAATATATTTATCAACCAGGATCGGGTTGTCCTGTTGAACCTGATTTATGATATCCATAAATTCAACAATATCCGAATCACACCAGGCAATTTCCATTCCCTGACCGCCAAGTACATAGGATGGCCTGACAAGAACGGGATATCCAAGTTCGTTCGCAGCCTGGAGGGCTTCAGGTGTAGTTAACACCGTTTTACCTGCAGCGCGCGGTATTGCGGTTGCGGCAAGGACCCGGTCAAACAGCTCGCGATCTTCTGCTCTGTCGACATCACGTGCAGATGTTCCCAGTATGGGTACTCCCAAACCGGATATTGCTTTTGTCAGTTTTATTGCAGTTTGACCGCCAAACTGAACAACAGCGCCGACCGGGCGTTCATTTTCCACAATACTTTCAACATCCTCAGGTGTCAGCGGTTCAAAATACAAACGGTCGGCAATATCAAAATCTGTACTTACTGTTTCGGGATTGCTGTTTGCTATGATTGTTTCATAGCCCATTTCTTCCAGGGCCCACACACAATGAACAGAACAATAGTCAAACTCTATACCCTGCCCGATGCGGATAGGACCTGAACCAAGAACAAGAACCTTGCCCTTGTCGGGGCTCGCAGAATCCGGCCGCCGCCCGGCCCCGATAATATGACTGGCGTACTCTTCATCGCTGGCTTCGTTTACCGAGTTGTAGTTTGAGAAAAAATAGGGCGTCTGGGCTTCAAACTCTCCGGCACACGTATCAACCATATTGTAGCCGGGTATAATTCCATGCCGTTTGCGCAGATATCTGACCTCTTTTTCGTCTACATTCAGAAGGCGGGCAATTTCACGGTCAGGAAAACCTGCTTTTTTGGCTTCCATAAGGGTGTCATAGTCCCTGGCCCCGAACGAAATACGTTTTTCTATTTCCAGAATGTGCATCAGCCGGTCAAGAAACCACAGGTCTATTTTGGTAATTTCATGAATTTCTTCCGGGCTTGTACCTCTGCGCATCAGTTCGCTGATTTCCCATAACCGCTCATCGCTGATTTTTTCTGTTATGCGCTTCATTAATTCAGCGGTTTCCATTACAGAAAACTTGCGATGCCACAGGGAAAACACATTCTGTTCCAGCGAGCGGATCGCCTTCATCAAGGCACCTTCAAAACTGGCGCTTATGGCCATGACCTCTCCGGTTGCCTGCATCTGGGTTCCCAGCTTGCGTTTTGCATTGACAAACTTGTCAAACGGCCATCGAGGTATCTTTACCACACAATAGTCCAACGCAGGTTCAAAGCAGGCGTAGGTTTTTCCGGTTACCGAGTTTTTTATTTCATCAAGGGTGTATCCCAAAGCTATCCGGCTTGAAACCTTTGCAATCGGATATCCGGTTGCCTTTGATGCCAGGGCCGACGAACGGCTTACACGCGGATTTACCTCGATAACAGCGTAATCCGAGGAGTCGGGATGAAGGGCATACTGTACATTACAGCCGCCTTCAACACCGAGAGCGTTAATGATATTGATGGCACTTGTGCGCAGCATCTGATGATCCTTGTCGGACAGGGTCTGGCTTGGTGCGACAACTATCGAATCTCCGGTGTGAACACCGACCGGATCAAAGTTTTCCATGTTGCAAACGATGATACAGTTGCCGGCAGCATCGCGGATAACCTCATATTCAATCTCCTTCCAGCCTGAGATACATTTTTCTATAAGAACCTGTCCAACTCGCGACAGAGCCAGTCCGTTAGGGGCGATTTCTTCCAGTTCACCTTCGTTTGCAGCTATCCCGCCGCCCGATCCGCCCAGTGTATAGGCCGGGCGGACTATTACCGGAAAGCCGATTTCCCGCGCAAAATCACGGGCATCTTCGTAGGTTGTTACCACCTTGGAGATGATGCAGGGTTCCCCTATAGACTCCATCGTGTCCTTGAATGCCTGCCGGTCTTCAGCCTTTTTAATCGTTTCGCTTTTTGTGCCCAGCAGTCGTACATTACGGTCCTCAAGCCAGCCGGAATCAGCCAGTTCCATAGCCAGATTAAGCCCTGTTTGACCGCCCAGCGTCGGCAGGATGGAATCAGGTTTTTCTATTTCAATAATCCGCTTTACCGTATCAACTGTCAGCGGTTCGATATACACACGGTCTGCAATATCGCGATCGGTCATGATGGTCGCGGGGTTTGAATTGATCAGGACAACCTCAAGGCCCTCTTCTTTAAGGGTCCGGCAGGCCTGTGTTCCGGCGTAATCAAATTCGGCTGCCTGACCAATAATGATCGGACCTGAACCGATAACCAGGACTTTTTGTATTGACGGGTTGCGCGGCATATCAGTGTGCTCCTTTTGTGCTGTCTATCAGAGACATGAAGGTGTCAAAAAGGTAGGCGGTTTCCCGCGGTCCGGGACTGGCTTCAGGATGAAACTGAACCGAGGAAACAGGTTTGTTTTTGAAACGCAGCCCTTCAACTGAACCGTCATTGACATTAATATGGCTTATTTCTGCTACCGCAGCATCAACGGTATCCGGTATTACACAATAGCCGTGATTCTGGCTGGACATATACACCCGCCCTGTTGCAAGGTCCTTGACCGGATGATTCGCGCCGCGATGGCCGAATTTGAGCCGCCCGGTGTCAAACCCGGCAGCAAGAGCCAGAAGCTGATGCCCGAGACAGATCGAAAAAAGCGGAATGCCTGAATCTGCCAGCTCACGGATGTGCCTGAGAATTCCGGAACAGTCCTTGGGGTCACCGGGACCGTTGGAAAGCATAATGCCGTCCGGTTCGGAGTCGAGGATAATGTATGCCGGCGTGTCCCAGGGCCATACTGTGACAGTACAGTCGCGGGCAAGGAGGGAGTTGATAATGTTCTGCTTCGCTCCGAAGTCCATCAGGGCAATTCTCCTGCTTCCCGTTCCACAGGTTTCGGGATGTTTACGGCTTACGCGTATAACACTGTGACGGACTGTCCACTCGCGTATTTCCGGCAGGCGGATGCCGGGTTCACCGGGGCGCTGGGGTGTTATCAGTCCATTCATGGTACCGTTTTCCCGCAGTGTTCTGGTCAGCGCCCGGGTATCTATATCGGAAAGCACCGGAATCCGGTTTCGCGCCATATAGTCGGCAAATGATTCTTCGTTTCGGTAATTGCTCGGGAAACGTGCCAGCTCGCGTACAATAAGGGCCGAAAGCCAGGGCTTTGATGATTCTGTATCTGATTTATTCGCTCCGTAGTTGCCGATCATGGGATAGGTTAATACGACAGCCTGCCCCTCGTAGGACGGATCCGTTACTGTCTCCTGATATCCTGTCATTGAGGTTGTAAACACAACCTCGCACAGTACCTCTTTTTCCTCTCCGTGAAGGGTGCCTTCAAAGACCGTTCCGTCTTCCAGAATCAGATAACCTTTCATTTTTGCCTCGTTTGGTGGCTTGCACCGCTGTTACTGTATCATGTCACCCGCTTTGATGCAATATTTTCATGAAAAATCCTTCTGACAATTGATTTTTATGTAAAAATGAAAATACAACTGTTTATTTCTGAATAATTATGCTTTTATTGCGGTGTATTGTCCTAAAACAAATAGTATTTATGATGTCAAACAGTATAAACAATAAAAAACTGGTTTTTTCCTGAAAAATAGTACTCAAAAAACGGGTTTCCGGAAAAAACACCAATCGTTACAATCTTTAAAAAAACAAAAAAAGTCCCGGTTTCCCGGGACTGTATCCAACAGGCTGCCGACAACTCGATCCGTGTCATCAGCCTGTACGCTTGTGTTGAATCAATATTTTGCCAGATAGTTATCCACTTCCCATTTGGTTATTCGGGTTTTATAATCCAGCCACTCCAGTTCTTTTGCTTCGATGTATTTTTCAAAACTGTGTTCACCAAGGACATCCCTGATCAGCGTGTCTTTTTTCATTTCCGCGAGAGCTTCTCCAAGATCTGCCGGCAGGGCTTCAACCTTGCGGCGTTTGCGTTCGGCCGGGCTTAACTCATAGATGTTTCCATCAACCGCAGGCGGCGGCTGCATTTTTTGTTCAATCCCTTCAAGTCCGGCAGCGAGTACCAGAGCCAGTGCAAGATACGGATTTGCTGACGGATCAGGACTGCGAAGCTCAACGCGACTTGAATGTCCGGTAGCTGTGGGAATCCGGATCAGCGGGCTCCGGTTGCGGGCTGACCAGGCAATGTACACAGGGGCTTCATATTCCGGAACCAGACGTTTATATGAATTAACCAGGGGGTTGGTAATTGCCGTTATACCCTTCATGTGTCTCATGATGCCTGCAATAAAATGATAAGCCTGTGGAGACAGTCCGTTCGGATCCTTTTCATTCCAGAAAGCATTTTCGTGGCCCTGCGACAAAGACATGTTCAGGTGCATACCGGAGCCTGCAATACCGAAGATCGGTTTGGGCATAAAGGTTGCATGCAGTCCATGACGGTGGGCTATTGTTTTTACTGCAAGCTTGAACGTCATCATCCGGTCAGCAGCTTCAAGGGCCTCGCAATATTTAAAGTCAATTTCATGCTGACCGTGAGCGCATTCGTGATGCGACGCTTCGATCTCGAATCCCATTTCTTCCAGGGTCAAAACCATATCTCGCCGGGCATTTTCTCCCAGATCAATCGGCCCCATGTCAAAATACCCTCCGGTATCCATGGTCCGCAAGGTCGGTTCTCCCTGCTCATTCGTATGGAAAAGGAAGAACTCCAGTTCCGGGCCCACGTTCAACGAGTATCCCATGTCGGAACATTTGGCGAGCACGTTTTTCAGAACCTGGCGCGGCGAACCAAGGAATGGTGTCCCGTCAGGCTTGTAAACATCACAGATCAGCCGGGCAACCCGGTTTGGTCCTGCCCTCCAGGGAAACAGACAGAAGGTGTTCAGGTCGGGGCGGAGCATCATGTCCGATTCTTCGATACGTACAAAGCCTTCTATGGAAGAGCCGTCAAACATACATTTGTTTTCCAGGGCTTTTTCCAGCTGTGAGATTGTTATAGCAACATTCTTGAGCGTTCCGAAAATATCGGTAAACTGAAGGCGTATAAACCGCACATCGTTTTCAGCAACAAGCTTGATAATATCGTCTTTGGTATAATTGAACATACGGTATACTAGCCGACCTGCTGGTTCTCTGACAAGCACCCGCCGGTTCCGGTGTCCTGGTAGTACAGGCTGTTCAATTGTGATATTCCACGCACATGGATGCGTTAATTTCAACAGAAGTGCGGTATTCTGCACTGTTTTCTTCTATTTGCACTATTCATTCCAGGGTGAAATCTGTATACTGTCATCGTAGTCAACGTAAGCAAGCGTTAAGCAACGAAGAAATCACCAGCCCGACGACCGGTCATGAATGGATACAATCCGCCTTCGTTCAGTAAACGCTTTTGGAACCGTGCTTGAACACCCTGACGGGCGTTCAAGCCACTGAACAGGAAAAGGAACATTCCATGACCCAAAAAATCGCTGAAGCGAAAGAACTGTCTTTCGCCGATCTCGGTCTTGATGAAGTAATTCTCAAGGCCATCGAAGTCAAGGGCTTTACCGCCCCCACACCCATTCAGGTACTTGCCATTCCGCGTCTGCTGGACGGAGATGCCAATGTTATTGCCAAAGCCCGTACCGGGACCGGCAAAACTGCCGCTTTCGGACTGCCCCTGGTACAGGAACTCCGCTCGGATAACGGACACCCCCGCGCCCTTGTGCTTGTTCCCACCCGTGAACTGGCAATACAGGTTGCCACCGAAATAGAATCATTGCGAAGCGGTCAGTTTCCCCGAACTGTTACTGTATATGGCGGCGCTTCCATTGTGGATCAGCTGCGCAAACTGCGAAGCGGTGTAGAAGTTGTTGTCGGAACACCCGGCCGTGTAATAGATCACCTTGAACGCGGATCACTGGATCTGTCCAAGATTGAATACTTTATCCTTGATGAAGCCGATGAAATGCTCAATATGGGTTTTATTGATGATATAGAAGCCATTTTCGGAAAAGCAAATCCTGATGCCCGTTCATTGATGTTTTCGGCCACCA
This sequence comes from uncultured Treponema sp., assembly GCA_964641135.1. Taxonomy (GTDB): domain Bacteria; phylum Spirochaetota; class Spirochaetia; order Treponematales; family Treponemataceae; genus Teretinema. The sequence goes on from CAZXJV010000003.1 coordinate 32,452, forward strand.
TGCCGCCTCAAATCCTGTCAATCGCTTCCAGTTTTCTGGGTGATTATGAAATCGTGGAAGAGGAATCCCGGCCTGAAGAACCGATACTGACTGAACAGTATTGGTGGCAGGTACGCGAGGATGATAAAACAGAAGCACTGGTAAGGCTGATAGATTCGGCACAGGATTTTTACGGATTGGTGTTTTGTCAAACAAAGGCGGACACCGATGCTGTGGCCCGCGAGCTGGATGAACGCCATTATCAGGCTGCAGCCCTGCATGGCGATATCGCACAAAGCCAGCGTGAAAAGATCCTTGGACGTTTCCGCAATAAAAAAACCCGCATACTGGTTGCTACTGATGTTGCAGCACGCGGTATTGATGTTGAAGGACTAACCCATGTTATCAATTATGCATTGCCCTTTGACGGTCCTACCTACACGCATCGCATCGGTCGCACAGGCCGGGCCGGTGCCAGCGGTATTGCGGTTACCTTTGTGCGGCCTGAAGAACGACGCCGGCTTGGCTATCTGCGCCATCATGCCCGCGGAGAGATAAAAGAAGGCAAGATTCCCTCTGTTGAAGAAGTTCTTACAATCAAACGCGAACGGCTTATGGAAACCACCCGTACCGCGGTTGCTTCATTTTTACCGGTAACAGACGGAGAAACCGTATCCAATGCTGCCGGAACAGTACCCCGGGAATTGACTGCCTTTGCTGCGGAGCTGGTAAAAGATCGTGACGCGGAGGCTGTCCTTGCTGCGGTTCTTGCGGTTGAATACGGCCGCGAGGTTTCTGCAGAACAGTATCGCGAGATTCGACAGATGCGCAGTAATGCTGCAGATCGTACCCATGTTCGTCTGTACATTGGACTGGGCCGCCGGGATGGAATGACCCGTCGCGGAATTGCCCAGTTTTTCAGGGACCTGCTTGGCATTCCCGAACGTCTTGTTGACCGGATAGAAGTTATGGACGCTTTTTCGCTTGCCACACTTCCAGCAGATGCAGCGGTCGCTGCTCTTGATCTTTCAAAACAGCGGCGTAATGTACCTCATATGCATGTTGATGTTAAGGACGGCGGCGGGGATTTTTCTTCCGGTCCACGGCCCGGACGGCCCCGCTTTTCACGCGGTCCGGAAGGCGGACGCGGATTTGAAGGCGGGCGCGGCCCGGGCGGTCATGGCCCCCGCGGCGACCGTGGCGGTTACGCCGGCCGTGGTGAACGACAGGACAGGGGCGGATACAAGGATCGCCCTGAACGGGCCGAGCGTTCCGAAGGCCGTCCGGTACGTACACGGGCCACAAAACCGGCCGGTGCAAAAGCCTATAAACAAAAATCGCAGGATTGACAGACCGATGACAAAGGCGGTTCCGCCTTTGTCATCAGACAGTTCCCGGTAACAGCGGTTAACAATTAGTCTTGTATGAGTTCAGCCAGCGTTGCAGCGGGGTGATCCAGTAATCATCATTGCAACCTTCAAGAAAAAGCTGTTCATACATGTCTGCGATATGTTCCCGAATTGCTGCTGCCTTGCCTGTTTCGACTGACGGAGATTCAATAAACAGAGCATTGATAAAGGTTGTAACCTCGGTTGGAGTAACGTCTGCCGGGGTTATCTGTGTCATTGCATACAGGGCTGCCGGTATACAGTTGACGCTATGCTGTTTGATATACAATACCGTTTCTGTAATTTGTACAGCACCTGCAAACAATTCCCGGTCAAGTGCCTGGCGTTCTGTTTCTGTTAATTCCAGTTCTTTCATTGTTTTTCGGAAAAAACTGTAGCATAGTACAACGATTATAACGTGCAGACTTGGAACGCACAGATAATGCGGATCAAACAGATGGATAGTCAAAAATTTTCCGCGCCGGTATTTCGGACGGTCGGTTGTAGTCATTCTGTAACGGTACACCTCTGATGCATCGCGGTAACAGCGGTCAACCAATAGCAAAAAGTCAACGATGACCGGAATTGCAACACGGCGGCCGAATCGTCTGAGCACGTAACCGAGCGGACGTATCCAGAATGCAACAAAATCCAGATAGATATGAACCATTCCGGGAATAAAGGGAACGGCCTCATCCAGTTCATGGTCAACATGGATGATCGGAATTTTTTTGAATCCGAATTTGACAGCAAACTGTAAAAAGAAGAAATCGCGAAGCACAGTAATCACATACACCGCGAAAGGCTTAAACGCCTGAAAACTGGTCAGACAGGTAAAAAATACCGGCAGGATGTGATCTGTCCTGGTGGTCATATTGCGGTTCACTTTCTGTCTCATTTTCCGAACACCTCTTTGGCAATACGCACTGATGCCATTGCATCAGCGGCATAATAGTCAGCTCCGATCCGGGAAGCGTAATCTTCGGTAAGAACCGCTCCTCCGACCATAACCGGACAGCTGATCCCTGCTTCCCGAAGGGCTTGTATGGTCTTCTCCATATTTGCCACAGTGGTGGTCATAAGCGCCGAAAGGCCTATTAACCCGGGTGTATCAGAGGCTGCCCGTTCAACAACCATCGAAACCGGAACGTCCTTGCCCAGGTCAATAACAGTATATCCGTAGTTTTCAAGCATTGCTTTTACAATGTTTTTGCCGATGTCGTGAATATCTCCTTCCACTGTTGCCATCAGAATAGTTCCCCTGCTTTGGCCTGCCTGGCCTGAAGCTGCAAGATGTTCACGAATGACAGTAAAAGCTTTTGAAACAGTATCCGCACTGAGTAGCAGCTGCGGCAAAAACCTGCTGCCTGCTTCGTATTCTTTTCCGACAATATCAAGAGCGGGCACTATGCAGGTGTCAATTATTTCAAGCGGATTTAATCGCTGTAAAAGGATCTCCGCTGCGCATGCAGACCGGTCGCGCAGGCCTGAAATAATAATTCCTGCAAGGTCATCCGCACCGGGTTCGCCGGTATGAGTTCCTGCGGAACCTGAGCCCGGTGCAGCGGCGGAACCCGGTGCGGCGGCAGACCCGGTGCTTGCTGTTGTTGCTGATTTTTGTGCATCAGGTACCGGGCGGCTGGAGTACCATGAAATGTATTCCATACAGTTTTCGTCTGTTGCCGTCAGGGCCCGCCATGATCGAAGAACATCCATCATCGGTTCTGAAAGGGGATTGATAATACATGAATCAAGGCCGGCTGAAAGAGCTGCTGTCAAAAAAACGGGGCTTATTACATCGCGACGCGGTAACCCGAACGATATATTGGATACTCCCAGTACGGTATGCACACCCAGCTGTTCTTTCACCATGCGGATAGCATGAACGGTTTCCATCGCCTCTTTTTGCTGTGAACTGACGGTCAGTGTCAGGGTGTCTATCAAAATATCCCGTCGCTTGATTCCATAGCTTTCTGCGGTTTCTACGATTTTTTTTGCTATAGCAAGACGGCCCTGTGCTGTTGGCGGAATACCGTCTTCATCCAGCGTAAGGGCTACAATCACACCCCCGTAGCGTGCTATCAGGGGAAATACAGCCTTCATGACTGATGCTTTACCGTTGACAGAGTTGACAAGGGGTTTGCCGTTGTACACTCTGAGCGCCCGTTCAAGCACAACAGGTTCGCTGGAGTCAATCTGCAGAGGAACAGGCCATGTTTGCTGCAGAATTTTGACTGCTTCGCACATCAGGGCTGCCTCATCAATGCCCGGAAGTCCGACATTAACATCAAGGATATCCGCACCGTTCTGTATCTGGGCTGCTCCCTCGGAAAGAATATAATCCATGTTCCTGTTCAGCAGGGCTTCCTTGAGCTTTTTTTTGCCCGTAGGATTTATACGCTCGCCGATGATGACCGGTTGTACTCCTATCTGAACAGTGTTTGACCAGGATGTAACCTCGGTGCGGGTATGCTGTACAGAATCCCTGGGAGTACTCGTGCGGCAGTGTTTGGTCATTGCCGCAATATGCTCCGGCCGGGTACCGCAACAGCCGCCGATTATTCCGGCTCCTGCTGATACACAGGCATCAAGGGTGTCAGCAAACTCCTGTGGTGATACCTTGAAAACTGTGCGGCCGTTTTCCATAACCGGAAGTCCGGCATTCGGTTCGGCGAAGACCGGTATACCTGCATACCCTGCAAATGCCGTGGTAAGGCGAATAGCCTGATCCAGATCGCCTCCACAGTTAAAACCGACTGCTGCAGCTCCCAGCGACTCTGCAAGGGCAGCTACAGTGCGGGGGTCTGCGCCGGAAAGGGTACGGTCATTCGGCTGAAAGGTAACGCTTGCAATTACCGGCAGACTGCAGTTTTCGCGCACTGCAAGAAGAGCTGCCTTCAGTTCGTACAGATCGCTGATTGTTTCAATCAGAACCAGATCTGCCAACGGGGCTCCGGCGCGAACCTGAACTGCATAGGCCTCAACAGCCTCTTCAAAGCTCAATGAGCCCATCGGTTCAAGGAGTTTTCCTGTTGGGCCCAGATCAAGGGCTACCAGGGCATGCGGAAAACCTTCTGTGGCCGACCGGGCTATCCGGCATGCGGCGACAACGCATTCTGCAGGTTCAAGTCTGTGTTCCTGCAGTTTGGAAGGAAAGGCACCGAAGGTATTTGTTAAAATGACATCTGCACCTGCTTCCAGATAGGCACGGTGAACTGCGGCTATTACCGCCGGGCGCCTGATATTCAGCTCCTCGGGGATGGTCCACTCAAGGGGTTCGCAGGAGCCGTCAGGATTTATCCCGCAACTGCGATATTCCTGAAGCAGAACTCCCATGCTGCCGTCAAAAAAAAGAGGACGACCGGAAGGCAGATTCTGGAGTTTCATTGAGCCTCCCGGATTATCTCGGAAATATTGGAGATTATCTTTTGAACAACATCGCTTTTATTCATTGCATAAATATGAACACCGCGAATACCGTTCGAAATCAGGTCGATAATCTGTTCTGTGGCGTAGGCGATGCCGGCCTGTTTCATGGCAGCAGGATTATCGCCAAACCGGTCTACCAGGGCTAACAGTTGTGGCGGCATGTAGGCATTGGAAAGTTCCATCATGCGCTTGATCTGCGAGCCGTTTGTTACCGGCATTATCCCGGCAAAGACCGGAAGATTGATGCCCTTTGCCTGTGCACGGTACAAAAAACTGTACAGGATATTGTTGTCAAAAAACATCTGGGTTGTCAAAAAAGAACAACCGGCATCAACCTTCAGTTTTAGAAGCTCAAGATCCCGTTCCTTGTTGCCGCTTTCCGGATGGCCCTCCGGATAACAGGCCCCGCCGATGCAAAAACCGCCGGCGCTGGCGATTTCATGAACCAGATCAGTGGCGTGTTTATAGTCACCGGGCGGTTCAAATGCAGGATCCTTGGGCCGGTCACCCCTCAGGGCAAGAACATTCTGAATACCCCGTTTTTTCAGTTCTGTGATGATTTCCAGAACCTCCGGGCGGGTTGAGGAAAGACAGGTCAAGTGTGCTATGGTCGGGATTCCGGCATGATCCTGCAAATGACTTGCTATGCGTGCTGTGTTTGCGGAGGTCCCGCCACCTGCCCCATAGGTAACACTCATAAAATCGGGTTTAAGGTCTGCCAGCTCCTGTGCGCAGGAGATCACACCTTCATATGCTGAATCCTGCTTGGGCGGGAAAATTTCAAAGGAAATTGTCAGTTTGCGCTCATCAAGTATTTCGCTGATCTTTTTCATTTTGCAGTCCTTGTACTGAATGGTGTGCCTTAAAAAACGGCAGGTATTCATCCGGTGATGTAAAAAGCAGTTTATCAGCCTGAAGGGGTTACGGCAATAGCGTTTTTTCCGGGAAGCAGGAGCAGCAGCAGATTGAGTTTCGTGTCATCCCGGGATATAGTACCGGTATCATGAGTCTTAATTGTGCAGAAATAAACGCCGTTCTGGACGAGCTTGATCTGGAAGGCGCCTTTATTCAACAAATAGTCCAGTCCTCATACGACACCATCGCGTTCCATACCTGGAAGGCCGGAACTGCACGAACAGTTCTGGTGTGTCTGGCACCGGGTGTATGCCGCATCCATGAAACAGATCGTTCCGTACCAAAAAATGACAAACCATTGCGGTTTATGGAATTTTTGCGCTCCCGCATCAAAGGAAGTAAAATTACCTCCGTCAGACAGCTTGATTCGGACCGTATCATTCTGTGGGAACTTCTTCATGCCGGACAGGAATTCCGTATGTATATGCGGTTATGGAGCGGGGCGGCAAATATAGTTGTAACTGATACAGAAGATGCCATACTGGATGTGTTTTACCGCCGTCCGGCCCGAAATGAGGTTTCAGGCGGACGCTGGATTCGTCCTGAACCCCGCAAACAGCCTGCAGAACAAGAATGCGCTGAACCCCGGGTGTGGACTGTCAGGGATCTTCCCGGTCAGGGTTCGTTCAATCGGCGTATTGATTCATGGTATGCCGAACATGCCGGTTCTTTATCCCGTGAAGCCCTGCTTGCTGAAGCCCGACGTCGTTGGGGGGATCGCATCAATCGATTGCAGACCTCCCTTCAGAAGCTGGAAGCAAAACGGCAGGATTTTTTGACTGCAGACCGGTACCGCCATCAGGGTGATCTGTTAATGGCCTATCTTTATCAGATCCCGCACGGAGCTCGTACGGTTGAGCTTCCTGATTATGATAACGGAGATTCCCCGCTTGTTATCAGCCTTGATCCGGAATTGAAGCCGCAGGAAAATGCCGCTCGTTATTATGAATTGTACCGAAAGGCAGTCTCGGGACTAGCCAATCTTGAAAATGATATCGCATCAGGTCGTCGACAGCTGGAAACACTTGGTGCCGAACTGTCAGCCCTTGAACAGGAAACAAATCCCCTTGTTATACACAAGATGCTGCGCCGGCATGCAGTTCCGGTACAGCAGCGTGACAAGGACCGTGTCGGACTGACTTTTCATAGAGACGGCTGGGTAATACTGGTTGGAAGAAATTCGGCAGAAAACGACGAGTTGTTGCGCCGGCATGTGCGGGGAGCTGATATGTGGCTGCATACGCGTGACTGGCCTGGGGGCTATGTGTTCATCAAGGCCCGTCGCGGAAAGTCCATCCCCCTTGATATCCTTCTTGATGCCGGAAATCTTGCTCTTTTTTATTCAAAGGGGCGTCGGGCCGGTACTGCTGATTTATATTACACACATGTTAAATATCTGAGGCGTGCAAAGGGTGCACCCCGCGGTACTGTTTTACCTGCAATGGAAAAGAACCTGACTGTCACTCTCGATCAAGGCCGTCTGAAGAATTTGGAGCAGTCAGCTGTACATCGATTATAGGACGCCTGCCCTGCAGGGCTGATGCTTTCAATGCTGCATGCCGGTGCCGGTATCTTTGTTTTGCATATCCGGGGTATGAAAATCAGCCGTATATGCAGTATAGTAGTGTTATGCGTTTGATCTTCGTGTGGTGCTTCGCTTTTTTTTTATGCATTAACGGTGTTGTTTTACAGCAGGGACTTCATGCCGGGGTACCTGAACGTGCCCAGGATAACGGCTGGCTGGTGCTGCGGGCTTTGATGAGTGCGTATCCCGGCGAAATTCAGGGTCTTGACTATGATTTTCAAATCCGCGACTGGTTCATTGTTATGGGCTCCCGCCGTCTGTACTGGGCTCACGGACGTTTGTTACCGGTTGAAGATATAACGCACTGGGAACGATGGAGTCCGTTCATTGATTATTTATACCCGCCTGGTATCCCTGACCCTGAACACTTTGATGACGAACTGATCGCGCAGCTTGACCCGGATCTTTTGGCGAGGACACGGTCTGCCCGTTTGCCCCGGCATGGCTTGTTTATGGATATCCTGTATGACGGTGCAACCAGAATTCGCGTAGAGGGACAGATTGTCAGGATAGACTGGCTGGGCAAACGCGTGTCTGTTCACCGGAAGATCATTGCTCCCTTGCGCAGGGTGGAACAGCGCATTCAGGATTCCGCGCGGCATGACCCGGAGACCCGTCAGTTTGTATCACAGATATTGAGTGTTGAAGGATATAACTGGCGGGAAATCGCAGACAGTCCTTCCCGCAGCTACCACAGCTGGGGCCTGGCTGTTGATATTCTGCCCCAGGGCTGGGGACAAAAGAATATTTACTGGAACTGGATCAGCTACTGGAATGACCGGTGGATGCTCATTCCTCTTGACCGGCGCTGGACGCCTCCTGCTGCAGTAGTCAGCGCTTTTGAGGCCGAAGGTTTTATCTGGGGCGGTAAATGGCTTTTGTGGGACAACATGCACTTTGAATACCGGCCCGAGCTTATGCAGCTGCAGCGGTGGGGTCACACCGGTTACTGGTGAGAGTCCTGAAGGGTTTTTATCAGCGCCTCGCATTCTTCGCGGGGCATTGGTCTTCCGGTTAAAAAACCCTGTACTGTTTTGCAGTTAATCTGTTTTATTACGTCCATCTGTTCGTCTGTTTCTACACCCTCAGCGATGGTATCAAGGCCGAGTTTGTTCACAAGCGAAACGATGGCGTCGGTAATATCATACTCTATGCTTTTATCATGAGTTATGTTGGCAATAAACGATTTGTCAATTTTCAGGGTAGTAAGCGGCAAATATTGAAGGTAGCTCAGACTTGAATACCCGGTTCCAAAATCGTCGAGTGAAATTCCGACACCAAGATCCTTTATCTGCTGCAGTATTTTGATTGATTCATCAAAGTTTCGCAGCAGGGTTCCTTCTGTAATTTCTATCTCAAGCGTTTTTGGCTGGAGTTTTAACTCATGGATAACACCGCGCAGTTCGTCAACAAAGCCTGCATGCTGTATTTGCACCGGGGAAACATTTATGGACATAATTCCGGTAAAATCCAGTCGTTCTTGCCAGTCCTTGAGGATCTCGCAGCAGGTGCGCAAAATCCAGTCGCCGAGCGGGATAATAAGACGGTTTTCTTCGGCAATGGGGATGAATTTGTCAGGATTGACATAGCCGAGTTCCGGATCAAACCAGCGCAGCAGGGCTTCAAAGCCCCGCAAACGGCGTGAGTCCGAGTCATATTGGGGTTGAAAAAAGATCTGGAACTTCCGGTTTTCCAGAGCCAATATCATCCGTTTTTCCATGACAATACGTGAAAGGAGATCTTCCTGCATGACCGAGTGGAACAGGGAAATGGTGTTTTTGCCCCGCCGTTTAGCGTCCGTCATGGCAATATCCGCGTATTTTAAAAGATCCTTGACGTTGTCGGCATCTTCGGGGAAGGTAGCAACGCCGGTAGAGACTGTTGTTTTAATCTCGGCGTTAAAGATCATAAAAGGTTCGCGCAGCATTTCCTGGATTGAGTTGACGATATGCAGAAGTTCTGCGTCGTGTTCATAGTTGCGGATCAGGATAAGGAACTCGTCTCCGCCAAAACGGCTTGCAAGCACGTCTGCATTTTCGTAAAAGCTGAGACGCTGTGCCATCTGCCGCAGGAGCTCATCTCCTGATTCATGGCCTTGTGAATCGTTCAGGGTTTTTAGATTGTCTATATCAAGAATGATCAGTGCAAGGTTGCCGGCATTACGTTTTGCCGCTTCCAGTTCTTCCAGAATGATCTCGTTAAACCGGGTTCTGTTGGGCAGTTTGGTAAGGCGGTCATAATAGGCCAGTTGTTCAAGATTATTGTTCAGGCTTTCTATTTTTTCAAGTTTTGCTTTCAGGTTGTTTTTTGATGAGGCCAGCTCTGCTGAAAGCGAGGATAAGCGCAGGTTTTGCTCTTTCAGGCGCAGTTCGTTTTGTTTGATACCCGTAACATCCGAAAAATGAATGCATATATGTCCGGAGGGCAGGGAAATAAAATGAATTTCCAGCCATTTATCCAGTTGATCGTAGTACAGGGTATGATGCTGTTCTTTACCGGTCATCAGCGCCAGGCGGGAAGACTCAAGCCAGGGTACGGAGGATCTGGCATAAATTGTTTCAGAAAGCAGGCGGTCGCGTATGGTATTTATGCGGGAGCCTACAATGGTCTCCCATGCGCCGTTTACGTAGTCAATATATAAATCAACCTCGCCCGTTGATTGTACCGGGCGGGGTGTGGCAACCAACACGACCTGTGGTAGACATTCAAGTATATTCAGATAAAACTGATCCAGGATCATGGTGGTTGCCATTATACAGGAGCTACATCAATCTGTAAAACGAATTCTCTCCCACAGTGTATTGTACTTTTGAAGATCAGCACCCAGATCCTCTTTAAGCTCACAGTTTGCAAGATCTTCAACCTGATACCAGGGCTCAACAGTCATAAGAGCTCCGGCCTCGGTGTGGATTGTTGCCGGGAAACCGAAGGTGTCAAGGAATTCGGCATAGTTTTCCGGACGCAGTATAAAGTCAATAAATTTGTGGGCCAGCTCGTAGTTGCGGTGTCCTTTGGGAATACACATACTGTCCAGGTACATCGGTCCGCCTTCTACAGGAATGAAGAAGTCGACAGTGTCCCGCTGGTCTTCCGGAATTTCTTCAAAAACAGACTCGGCATAGCCCTGAACCACCCAGAATTCACCGGCCGAGAAGGACTTTGCAAAGCCTTCTGCGTCAAATTTCACCAGATTAGGCTTCCATTCATTATTTACCAGATTGAAGGCTGCTTCCAGTTCGGCATCATCTGTGGAGTTTACAGAGTATCCCAGGTATGCAAGGGCATCACCCAGTACCTCGCGCATGTCATTGAGCATGGACATACGTCCTGCAAGATCCTTGCGGCTGAAGATGCTCCAGCTTTTTCCATAATTTGACACACGGTTTTTGTTTACAGCTACACCGGCAGCTCCCATGAAATAGGGAACATGATATTTCATTTGTGTATCATAGGTTGCGCGAGCCAGAACGTCCGGCCGTACATACCTGGCATTGGGAATAAGCGACAGATCAATTTCTGCGAGCATGCCTTCTTTCATCATGATCGAGACGTAATCACCTGAAGGAATAACGATATCGTATCCCTTGCCTCCGGCTCTCAGCTTGGCGAACATGTCTTCGTTAGAAGCGTAATCGTCATATACTACCCTGACACCATATTCCTTTTCAAACTTTTCAATAACTGAATCGGGGGTATAGTAAGTCCAGTTATACAGGTACAGGGTTTTACCGTCGTTTCTTCGACAACCGGTAACCAGCAGGGTGGTGAGCATCAATGCTCCCAGAACCATCAACACAGCGCTTGCACGAATTGTTTTCTTCATAACGCATGTGCCTCCTTTTTTTGGATCTATATGGAACGGTTTATGACAACAGTATAAACCGCGCCGTTACTTTGATGCAGCGATGCTTTTAAGGAAGTTCCTGAGGAAGAAAGCAATAAGCATCGTACCCAGAATCATGACCAGTGAAAGAGCATTGATAACCGGCGACACTCCATATCGCACCATGGAGAACACATACAGGGGCAGGGTAGTTGAGCCGGGTCCTGCGACGAAAAATGTAATAACAAAGTCTTCGAGTGACAGTGTTGCCGACATCAAAAAACCGGAAATGATACCGGGCATGATGGCAGGAATGATAACCTTGAATAGAGTCTGTAGCTCTGTGGCTCCCAGATCATGTGCAGCTTCAATAATCGAATAATCAAACTCGTCAAGGCGCGCCAACACCATCAAAAAAACAAATGGCAGACAGAATGTGGTATGAGCAAGAAAAATGGTGAAAATACCCAGGGGAATGTTAATGGAAGCGAAGAAAATGAGCATCGAAATACCGATGATTACTTCGGGCAATACCATGGGAAGGAAACTGATTGTCTGGATGTACACCCGGCCCTTAAAGCGGTACCAGTTGATTCCGATAGCGGCAAGGGTGCCGATTACCGTAGCTACCAGGGCTGATGAACCGGCAACAATAAGGCTGTTGTTAAAACTGGTCCACAGCTTCGGAGAGCTGGTAAAAAGATCAATATACCAGCGCAGGGAAAAACCGCTCCACATCAGCCCTTTAGAGCTGTTGAATGAGTACACAATGATGACCATAAGCGGCATGAAGAGAAACAAAACAGCAATGGCCATACAGGTATTCGAAAGCGAAAAGTGGCCTTTATTCTGCAGAGCCCGTCTTGCATGGCGGGCGGGTTCGGATGTCGGCTTCTTTTTTGAGAAGCGGGAGACAAAGGAATGATACGAAACGGGATTTGAACCGGATTTCATTGCGTTGCCTCTTTATCTACAACAGCCTTCAGCCTGGCTGCTTCACGGGCGTTTGATCCCATCATCCACAGTACCCCGACGGTGCTCACAACTGTTATAACCATCGCAAACGCTGACGCCAGGGGCCAATTACGCATTGTCATTGTCTGGTCAACGATAATATTTCCAAGCATGTATGAGTTTCTGCCTCCGACCAGCAGCGGTACAGTATAGGCGCCGAAAATTGGTATAAACGTAAAAATGATTGCGGTGACAATTCCAGCTTTAACATTGGGCAACAGAACTTTGAACATGGAGGCACTTTTGGTCGCTCCCAGGTCGCGGGCTGCTTCGAGCAAAGAGAAATCGAATTTATCCATCGCGGTAAAAACGGGCAGAATTGCATAGGGAAGATACATATACACCAGTACAATAGTGACTGCAGTTTGATTATACATCAGTGCAAGCGGTGTTTTGATAAGTCCAATATTCAATAAAAGCTGGTTTATGAAGCCTTCATTTCCCAGAATCGCGATCCAGGCGTTAATGCGTATCAGGGAATTTGTCCAGAAGGGAATAATGATCAAAAAAAGCAGGATGGACTGGAACCGGCTTCGTGCCATGGCGTAGCCGCAGGGCAGTGCGACGACAATCGAGATTACTGTTGACAGAAAACTGATCCAGATAGTTCTGAGAAAAATCTTTCCGTAACTGGGGTTAAACATCTGGCGGTAGGCATCAAGCGAAAACTGCCATTCCACACCGCCGTAAAGACCCTTTTTCAGGAAACTGTAGAGGATGATAATTGAAAGCGGTACCACAAAGAATGCGGTAAACCAGGCACCCATCGGCAAACTGTACAGAATACCCTTGTACCCCTGAGAAGAGATCTTTGGGTGGCTCATTGATTTATGACCTCTACTATGTAGCCGTCATTGGCGCTCCAGGATACATAGACCGTATCTTTCCAGGTGATTTCGGGGCCGTCTTCAAGGTAATTCTGGTGTTGTTTGAATACCTTCATCACGGTACCGTTTTCAAGCTGTACGTAGAATTTTGACTGGAAGCCGGAATACACAGGTTCTTCAACAAAACCCTTGAAAACGTTGAGCTCCTTGCCTGTTGTATGCGGTTCCTCCAGGGAAATTCTCACCTTTTCGGGGCGGACAGTGAAGCTCACCTGCTGGCCGTTGCTGGTTTTATCATAGTCGGTAACCTTGATCTGTTTGCCGAGTTCCGGTACGTCAAGTGTTACCATAAATTCGTTATCCTTCCAGGGGCTGCATTCAATAACCCGGGAATCAAAGATATTGGTCTCGCCGATGAATTGAGCCACAAATTCTGTCGCAGGACTTTCGTAGATTTCAAAGGGAGTGCCTATCTGCAGAACCTTCCCCTGATTCATGACCGCAATACGGTCGGAAACAGAAAGCGCTTCGCTCTGGTCGTGGGTTACATATATAAAGGTAATACCGATCTGGTCATGGATGTTATCCAGTTCAACAAGCAGATTCTGTCTCAGCTTTGCATCCAGGGCAGACAGCGGTTCGTCGAGCAAGAGCACACTCGGTTCATTGATAAGGGCCCTGGCGATGGCAACACGCTGCTTTTGCCCGCCCGAAAGCTGGTTAGGCTTTTTATGGACATGGGCATCAAGCTGAACAAGATGTAGATACTCTCGAACCCTGCGGTCGATCTCGGAGGCAGGCCGTTTGCGAAGACGCATGGGAAATGCCACGTTTTCGTATACCGAAAGATGGGGGAAAAGGGCATAGTTCTGGAATACCGTGTTGGACTGGCGTTTGTTCGGGTCAATGCCTATAACATTGCGCTCATCAAACAAAACAGCGCCATCATCAGGGCTTTCAAAACCGGCTATGATGCGCAACAGGGTGGTTTTGCCGCATCCGGACGGCCCGAGCAGCGAAAAAAACTCGCCTTTTTCAATCTTGATGGTTGCATCATCAAGTGCGTGAAAAGTCCCGAAGGACTTAGACACATGTTCGATCGAAACGTCACAGCCTTTCAATCTGTTTCCTTACCCTCCCTGGAGAGGTTATTATGAGATCAGGAAAGGTAATCCTTCCATCGTCGAATGTGTTGAATTTAGCGGATTATGTCAAGTAATGCGAGCCGGCCTTTTCAAGAAGGGCCAGTTCGGAACGGGTAAGGCTGTTCGGGCGCCCTCCGGCTGCAAATGCGGCATATTCTGCAAGTTTTAATTCATGAAGCGGTTGTACGCATACAGAAATAATATCCTGAAATTCCCACAGGTACCTGAGTGCCCATTCAGAGGCGATGCGGGGTATGGGTGATGCAGAAAAAACAGAACGTACGGCAGGCAGGGGATATTCCAGAATACCACCTGAAAAGGGATCAATCGCGATACCACCAAGACCGGCCCGCCCTGCTTCGATAATCAGGTTTGTATCTCCGGTGTTTGCATAGTTGCCTGTCCAGCCGAAGAAAGACCACATTCCTGTTCTTTCAAGCATGCTGCGGAACAGACCAGCGGCTGTTGCGCCGTGCGTACAGAACCCTGCGGCGATGTGTTCAAAACCGCTCATGCGGGTAAGGCCTTGCATCTGCGGACTGCGTGTCAATTGTAATGTTTCGGTATCATCGATATGAAACAGAAAAAGAACTGCTCCCTGCCAGCCAAGTTTCTGCAAGTCCGAGCGGGCATCAACTGCGGCTTGTTCGATTTCATCTGCTGTGCGTAAGGGGGTAGATATATCCCATAAAAGGTTCTTTCCTGATGATCCTTCCGGGATTGTGCTGAACGCCTGCTTGAGTTCCGAGAGGCAGGATTGTCTTTTTTCAGACGAATCAGTATTGCGTGCGGTACCTCTTGTAAGGCGGAACAGATTGATTCCCTGGCTTGCAAGCACGGGAAGCAGCGTGCAGACTTGAGGATCATGAATATCGCTGCACAGAATCGATATTTCGGTATTGGATGATTCGGGAAAACGACGGTATAACATAGATGTCTCTTATTCTACATGAAAAATCAGGGATGTTACAGCAGAATATGTGACACTATCATAAAAAATGCTGTGCCTGTAAAAATGGACAGCATGGCGTTTTTTTTCCACAGGTGCAGAACGACCACCAGGGCAGCTGCAGCAAGATTGGCGGCCAGGTTCTTGGGAGATGACAGAGGAACATCCTTGAAACAGTAGACAACAAGGACAGCCATGATCATCGGCGGAATAAACCGCTCAATGAACTGCAGCAGTTTTGGCGGGTTATGTCTGGAAAAAAGAATGAAAGGCACTGCCCGTGTTGCCAGAATGATCAGTGCAAGCACAGGCAAGGCTTTTAAAACATCAAGTGTTGAAAGCATGTTTTCCCCGTATAAGTGTCAGTACGCATAAGGCGGCCGCCAGCGCCGCAATCAGCATCCGGGATGGACCGAGCAGTAAAAGTGCGCCTGCGGAGCAGATGCCTCCTATAATTGCGGGTACCGGATCCCGGCTGCGTCGTAATTGATCAATCAGCAACACAATAAACAGGGCTGTTAATGCAAAATCGAGGCCTGCAAGGGTAAAAGGCAGCAGTTCACCGATCAAGGCGCCAATCAGTGACCCTGTTACCCAGTAACTGTGATTCAATAAGGCTATAGCTCCATAAAATGAGCCCGGAGGAAGATTTTCCGGAGGATTGACACCTGTTAATAGAGCATAGGTCTCATCAGTCAGGGAAAAAATCAGGTAGGGTTTCCATTTTCCGGCAGTACGGAACGGTGTCAGTAAGGACAATCCGTATACGATATGGCGGATATTTACAAGGAGTATGGTTGCCGCCAGTACCGGAAGGGTTGCCCCTGCGGCAAATAAACCGATTGAGATATACTGACCTGCTCCGGCATACATTAACAGGCTCATAAGCGGCGCCAGAAACCAGGGATACCCGTTCTGAGTCAGCAGCAGGCCGAACGGAATACCGATGGCAAGATAGCCGGACAGAACAGGTAGTGTGACCGGAAAGGCCCGAAACAGGGCTTGTTTGAAAGAAGCGTTCGGCATACGGGCAGTATAGCCAGTTTCGTTTTTGTTGACCATAGCCTGCTTTTATGCAACAATACGGTAGTCTGAGTGCTGACAATCTTGTTCCTTTCCGTAAACTGTCAGACTCTTTCTTCAGGAGGATTACGATATGGTTGCATTGATCGCAGGTTTTCTGATGATTGCGTTTACGGTCTTTGCGGCATTGCCGCCCGCCGTTGCCGGTTTCGGTCTTGGCTGGGGCACCGATATCCTGCTGTTTTTACGCGGAGCTGCCCCGGTAGTATCTGCTTTTATCGGCTTGATTGCAGTGTTTATTGGTATTGCTGATCTAAAAGACAAGGCAGAGGCCCGGAAGGAAGAAGCTGCTGCCCGTTCGGAAAGCGCAAAAACCGAGTAAAATAAAGGTCGAAGTATAAGGCAGACTTTATTGTCTGTTCTCGCTGTTACAAAGGGTCGGGAACTTCCTGACCCTTGACACAATTTATCTTGTCGATTACATTGTGATTCCCACATTATCTGCGGTAAACAGATTTCTATTGTTAAGGTATGTACATGAAGACAATTTTTGTTAAAGAACATGAGGCTGCGCGTTCCTGGTTTGTCATTGACGCAGCCGGAAAGTCCCTCGGACGTGTTGCCGCAAAAGCCGCTTATATGCTGCGCGGTAAACACAAGGTGTCCTACGCACCTCACCAGGAAATGGGCGATTATATCGTCATCGTAAATGCGGACAAGGTTGCCGTAACAGGCAATAAGGCCGAGGACAAGATGTATCATCATCACACCGGGTTTCCCGGCGGTTTGCGTTCGGTTAACTTTGACAAGCTTATCAAACGGCATCCTGCTGATCCGGTGACTCTGGCCATCAAGGGTATGTTGCCCAAGGGTCCCCTTGGTCGCAAGCTGCTTGGTAACGTGAAGGTATATGCCGGTTCCGACCACCCTCACGCCGCC
Organism: uncultured Treponema sp.; assembly: GCA_964641135.1. Taxonomy (GTDB): domain Bacteria; phylum Spirochaetota; class Spirochaetia; order Treponematales; family Treponemataceae; genus Teretinema. The sequence goes on from CAZXJV010000003.1 coordinate 49,468, forward strand.
CAGAATCCGACTGCTGTCGAAGTGTAACGAGGAGTACCAAAGGTGATCAAAAATATCGGTATTGGAACAGGAAGAAGGAAAACCTCCGTAGCCCGTGTATTTATACGTGAAGGAAACGGAAAGCTGGTGATCAATGACAAAGATGCTGACAGCTACTTTGCAACCTCCGAGCAGGTTCAGGTTGTTCGCCAGCCTTTGATGATAACCGCAAGTGATACCAAGTTTGACATTGTCATTACTGTAAATGGCGGTGGTTTGAATGGTCAGGCCGGTGCCTGCAGTCATGGTATCGCACGTGCTCTTGCCCAGGTGGATGTAGCCAACCACTCTTCCCTGAAGGCAAACGGACTTTTGACCCGCGATTCACGCATGGTCGAACGCAAAAAGTACGGACAGCGTGGTGCACGCCGCAGATTCCAGTTCAGCAAGCGTTAATTCGCTCTGTACGGTTCAGTCTGTAGAGAGGGCCTCGGAAGGTATCATGAAGATACGTCTTTCCGGAGGCCCTTCTTTTTTTTTACGGGACCGTTATCTTCCCTGGCCGCTTTCGGATTTACCGCTGTGCCTGGATGAAGAGAAAAGTGCAGAACTGATTCATGCCGGGAGGATTTTTTTGGCAGAACGGCAGGCCTTGTCCTTGCTTGCGCGGGCAGAACAGTCATCCGGAGGGCTTACCCTTAAATTAGCCCGTAAAGGTTTTACACAGCAGGAAGCTGTGCCGGCCCTTGTTTTTTTACAGGAAAAAGGCTTCCTTGACGATTATCGATTTGCTTCGGTGTGGATTTCATCCAGATTACGTCGTCATCCGGACGGGAGGCGCAATCTGGTGTACGGGCTTGTGTCTCGGGGTGTACCAATGGCAGTTGCACACAGGGCTGTTGATGATATATGTGATGGAACAACTGAAGAACAGTCATGCGAAAAGGTTGCATCAAAACTCCTGAAACAGGGACGAAATCCCCTTCAGGTCAATAAAGCATTGCGTCTGAGAGGCTTTACAATCACTGTAATCAGAAAAACCATGCAGAAACTGACCCAAAACGAAAAAAACGGTTGAACCGATCTTAAATTACCTATATAGTATCCTTGGAGATAACAACGATATGCATAAAGACCCACAGAGTAAACGAATCAAGATATATTCTGCTCTCGAAGTAGCCAATATATGCGGTGTTGTCAACCAGACCGCGATAAACTGGATCAGAAACGGGTATCTGAAAGCCTTTACAACACCCGGCGGACAATACCGGGTATATAAAGATGATCTTGCGGCTTTTATCCGGGAACGGGGAATGCGTGTACCTGCAGAATTTTCCGATGTTGAAGGTATAGAAGCAGACTGGAAAACCGTTCTTGTCGTTGATGATGATGAAGTCCTGAACAAGGCTATCGCCTCATATCTTACAAAACACCTGGATGGTTTTACTATTTTGCAGGCGATGAACGGTTTTGATGCCGGTTCACTTATCGCCCAGAAAAAACCGGGTTTTATCATCCTTGATCTTGATCTTCCCGGTGTCAACGGAAAAGAAATTTGTCAGCGTATCAAAAAGGATGCCAGCTTCGGTAAACCGTACGTGATAGTGGTAACCGGACTTGAAGAAGATGGTATAGAAGAAAAAATGATCGGTTTTGGAGCGGATCGTTTCTTTCGCAAACCCCTTACCATGAGTACTCTTGTTGATACCATAAACGCAGCGATAGACGCTGACTGATTCAATTCCCTGCAGTTTGTTCGTTAACCGGAACTTTCTGTTTTAAATCCATCAAGCATGGCGTGCAGGGCAGACATTTTTTCACGGTTATCCCTGCTCAGGTTGTTTATACTGGTGATACGGTGCAGAATATCTGTTGTTCCCAGACCAATCTCGGCTATCCCGCCCCGCGCCTCGCTGAATATCGATTCCATAATCCCGATTTGTGTTGTCACTGTGTCTCTCAATTCCTCAAGACGTGCGGTTTTATCTGAAAGCTCGTCAGTAGACCGGGATACCTGGTCCGAGCGCTGAGCAAGATCACTTCCCATTCTGTCAAGTGTAGTCAGTTCTGAAACGATATTCCCCAGTGCTTCAACTAGTTCCTCTATCATATGCACAGTAGCGGAAAATGCCTGGGTTGCATTATGACTTGATCGCTGTGCTTCCTGTACCTGGGTTATTATATCTGACAGGGTGGTGTTGATAAGGAATGAATTCTCGGTTGTAGATTCGGCCAATTTCTGTATTTCATCAGCAACTACCGCAAAGCCTTTCCCTGCTTCGCCGGCATGCGCACTTTCGATAGCAGCATTCATTGAAAGAATACTGGTCTGTTCCGCTATTGTATTTATTAATGTAATGAAAGAATGTACCTCATCGAGTTTTTCCGTTACAGATACAAGCAGTGTTTCCGCGCTGGATATTTTCTCCTCTCCTTCTGCTGCAATTCGTTTGAGTTCCCTGGTTTCACCGGCTTTTTCACCGCTGATTCTGGAAATGGTGTCGATGGACGAGCTCATTGAATTGATCGCGTGAGTGCTTTCTTTAATTGTTTTGGACTGGCTGTCGATGTCATCAAGAAAGGTTACCAGAAAGTCGGACATGATATTCAGTGCATCAATCGAGCTTTGAACAGAGTCAGTGAGCCGCTTGAACTGCTCTTCCATGGAGTTGATATTGGCAGTAATTTGCGTAGTTGCCGAAGTTACTTCTCCTGAAGACAGGTTAACCGACTCGCTCATGTCTGTTGCTTCGGTGGCAGTTGTTTTTACAACTGACATAAATTCGCCAAGCAGGGTTATGGTGTGATTCAGATGTGTTGCCAGTTCGCCCAGTTCATCAGGGGTTGAATCTGATAAATTGATCGTCAGATCGCGGGCTGCAAGAAGTTCGCTTGCTGCTCTGATACTGGCCAGGCGGTTTACAATCCGTGAGGTGATACGCGTAACAATAATAAAGGTCAGCACAGAAACCACGGCAAGGAGAATAAAACTTGAAACAAGCAGTGTGGTCATGATCCGGCGCACTTCCGAATCCAGTGCTGCCCGGAATTCATCCATTGAAATTCCGAATGAGCCGGAATAAACATTCAGCTTGTAAATTGCGCTGGTTAATCGCAGATAGAATGTAGAAATCATGGGATAATCATCAAGGGTCTGATTATTCAGGTAAACAGAAATCAATCCGTTGTTTTTAAGCAGATTTCGTGTAATCGGTGCCAGTTCTGCTCCCGCAAGGGCGACAATTTCTGTTTCCAGACTCGAAAAAGACTGGTCTATCAGTTTATAAAGGTTTACAGCCCCGGTCAGGTGCTGCACTGTGTCCTCTGAAAGTCTGGCGCGCATCGGGTCGCCAGCCAGATCATCCAGTGCTTCAGTGAAGGAATTTTTAAAACTCAGCCAGTCCTGTAACAGCACTTCGGTATCGGTACGAAGAGTAACCAGATCCGAAATATGAATTCGCAGGGCATACCAGCTTACAATTGTATTGCTTGTTCGAACCTGGTAATCCTTAAGATTGACAATTCGGGAAAAAGAGAAAATTAGATACAGGGAGAGCAGGGTGCTGGTCGCAATAAACAGGGCTACCGTAGCTCCCAGCTTATAATTAAGTTTCATCAAGCCATAGTAACTGTTTTAGCGGTAAATTGCAAACTTTACTTCTTGCCTGTATAGTCCTTTCATATGAATACGGATGTTTTTTATATAACAGTTCCTGCAGGTATAGAACGTTTGCTGCCTGCTGTTTTCTCGGCCCTCGAGCTGCCTTCTCTGGAAGTATTACGAACCGGGTCCGGTTATGTAGAACTGAGGTCAGCCTCGGGTGGTGACGTACTGTGTGATACCGGAATCTTCAATAATGTATTCAGGGTAATCAAGGCCTGGCCTTCTGGGAAAAGCGGCTTTGCAGCCCTTGTTGATAAACTGGAACGGACAATCCCTGCCCTTGGTCCCGGACCGGAGGATCGAGGATGCACCTTTCGGGTACGGTATTCCCTTGCAAACCAGTTCTGCTCTGTTGACCGCCAGTTGATGGCCCGGGCCGAACGATGCATAAGCTCCTCATCCGGCCTTGTTCCTGACCGATTGAATCCGGATGTTGAATTCTGGTTTTTAATTCGATCGGAAGGGCCAGCCTGGTTTCTCCGTCTTGTTAAACCGTCGCAAAAGACAGTTCCGGCTGCTGCGGGAGAGCTGAAAGCAGGAATGGCAAAACTGCTGTGTGCTGCCGCCGGCGCCGCTTTCAGGGCTGGAGGATCATTTACTGAACAGATACGGCTAGCCTGTGATCCGTTTGCGGGTTCGGGCGCGATTCCGGCAGCCCTTTATTCATTATACCCCGAGGCCCGTATAGTGGCAGGGGACCTTGATCCTGAAAAGGTTGAAGCCATGAGACTGCGTTTCGCAGACACCCCGCTTGAAGTTGTGTGTTCGGATGCCTGCCGTCTTGCAGACTTGAACGATGCCAGTGTAGACCTGATCGTCACTGATCCTCCCTGGGGGCAGTGGGATGCAGATATTTGGAAGGATGGAGGTCGCCTGGAGGATCTTTATAAAGGCATGGTTGCCGAATTGTGCCGTGTCCTGACTTTCGGTGGCGTTGCTGTGGTGCTCACCGGTGCAAAGAAAGAATTTGAGGACGCATTTGCATCACGAAACCAGCTGAAAGCGGTCGAACCCTTCAGAACCGATCTGCTGGTAAATGGTAAAAAGGCTGCCCTGTATGTGTTTCGCCGCTGTATGTAATACCGGCAGGTTAATCCCTGACTCAAAATATCAACAATTTTGATAGCAGTATACAGGGTTCACAGGTCGCACATATCCTGAATCCTGTTAGTTATAACCGAAGCAACCCCTCCTGACAGCAGACGCTCCGCTTCATTTCGATCATCAACTGTCCATACCAGTGCCGGGGCCCTGGTATAGATTGGCCGTTCGGGTGACCATGGTGCCAGCCGCCGTTCAGGTTTCAGAATCGGTGCACGGGAAATAAACAGGCATTCCCGGTGACGCAGATACCAGGGGACTCCCCGGTCTGAACAGTAAATAGCGGCTGTGAGAATATCTGGCATCAGGCGTTGGCATGAAAGCAGTGCAAAGGGATTAAACGAAGAAATAATGCAGTTTCGTCTATTGTGACGCTGAAGGATTCTTTGCAAGGCCTGTGCTGTTTGTGCCGATTGAATACCGGACGTCTTGATTTCAATATCGATGCAGATGTCAGATCCCAGGGTTTCCAGTACCTCTTCAAAAAGAGGAATGCGTTCACCGGCAAAGGCCGGGCTAAAATGTCTGCCGGCATCGAGTTTGCGAAGGGCATTAAAGGGACTATCAGCCACTTTTACATCGGAACCGGCGATACGTTTCAGATACGGGTCATGAAAAACAATCACTTCTCCGGTTGCACACAGCTGAATATCAAGTTCGACTCCCCTGCATCCGAGCTCCCGCGCCCGCTGGAAGGCGCTGAGGGTGTTTTCAGGAGCAAGACTTGATGCCCCCCGGTGCGCAAGAACTCGCGGCCAGCCTTCAGGAAGAGGATTCATCGTTTTTTTACCGCTTTTTTTTGACAGATTCACAGGCATCAGTATATCATCAAAGCCAACGGGCCGGATACAGCAAAAAGTTCCTTCCGGGCCGGTCGAGGGACACAATGACAAAAAACACTTCCGGTTTCAGGCCCTTCTTGCCGCTCACCTTTTTGATCGGCTTCGGCTTTTTTACCATGGGGATGATGGATCCCCTGTATGACAGCTATGTGCAGATCTTTTTAGCCCGGTACATCGATCTGAAATGGCAGATCGGTATCATCATGTCCCTGGACAATATGCTGGCCCTGTTTTTGATCCCTGTTGTCTCGGTCTGGTCGGACCGTACCCGCAGTCCCTTCGGACGCCGTATGCCCTGGATAGTGACTCTTCTGCCCCTTTCGGCTCTTGCCTTTGCTCTGATCCCCTGGGCAGCAGGCCGATCTCTTGTTGCACTTGTCGTGCTTCTCCTTTTTCTGAACGTGTTCAAGCAGGGGGTGCGCGGTCCTGTCGTAGCCTTGATGCCGGATACCATTCCCGGCGCCTTCCGCTCCCAGGCAAACGGTGTAATAAACACAATGGGGAACATTGCCGCCATTGTAGGGACCATCGGGCTTGCCCGTCTTATGGATGTGGATATCATGCTGCCTGTAATCGGCCGGACAAAGGATGTTCTTGCCTTCCCGGCAGGAGGACTGTTTGTACTTCTTGCAGTTTTGTTGTTGGTGCTCTTTATCCGTGAAAAACATCAGGACGAGCCGGCTGCCGGTGAACATATACCCTTCTTCAAGAGTTTTGCTATTGTGTTCCGCCATCAGGACCGCTCGGCCGTCTGGGTTCTGGTAAGTCTGTTTTTATGGTTTGTCGGTTATCAGGGGGTAGTTCCCTTTATTACCGAGTACAGTATCGAAACCTTTAATCTGACGAGCGGACAGGGCCCTCTTTCAATGGGGATGGTTGGTATCTCGGGTGCCCTGTGCGCCATTCCCATGGGCTATGCCGCCAGCCGCTGGGGGCGCAGGCGTGTTATCCGTATTTGTCTTGCAGCAGTTTCGGTCCTTACCGTCGGGGCCTTCCTCCTTGTTCCGGCAGGACGTGCTGCCGGCATATCTGTTTCGCTGCTAACCCTCATCTTCTGGTCAATCATGTTTTTGTACGGAATGTTCTGGATCGGTGTTGTTGCTAATTCGTTCCCCATGCTGTGGCAGATGGCCCGCTACGACAACATCGGGGTCTACACCGGACTGTACTACACTTTTTCACAGCTTGCGGCTATTGTTGCCCCGGCTTTAAGCGGGGCGGTGATAGACCTGACCGGCAAGCGCTGGATGTTCCTTTTTTGCGCTGTCTTTTTTGCCCTTGCCAACCTGACTATGAGCCGGGTTACCGGCGGAGAAAAGGAATCGGCTCCGGTACAGGATTGACCAGGTACGAAAGAGAACAGGGTCAGAAACGCACCCGGACTCCCCCTTGTTATTCCTTTTCCGACAGGATACCATGACATCCTCATGAAAGATCTTACATCCGGCAGCGAGGTCAAGCTCATCCTGCTTTTTACCCTGCCCATGCTTGTTGGCAATGCGTTTCAGCAATTGTATAACCTGGTAGACACCGTTATTGTCGGCCGATGGGTCGGAAAGGAAGCCCTGGGTGCTGTAGGCCAGGCGTTTCCGGTTATTTTTATTTCTGTAGCACTTGTTATGGGCTTTGGTATGGCTGCCAATGTCCTTATTGCCCAGTATTTTGGGGCTGGAAACCGTGAACGTGTCCAGGCTGCCATAGATACAACCCTTGTTGTCGTGTTCCGCTTTGCGCTGGTAGTAACCGTTGCCGGTCTTTTTCTGGCTCCGGCAATCCTGCGTCTGATGGGTACCCCTGCCGACGTTATGGACGGGGCTGTCCTGTATTTGCGGATCATCTTTGCAGGTTTTATACCCAGTTTTGGCTATAACGCAGTAAGTGCCATCCTGCGTGGCCTGGGCGATTCCCGTACCCCCTTATATGCCCTTATCATCGCAACCCTGATAAATATCGCGCTTGATCTGGTATTTGTTCTTGTGTGCGGCTGGGGAATTGCCGGAGTCGGCGTTGCTACCGTGATTGCCCAGCTGGCATCCTTTATCTGGACAATACTGTACCTGCGTAAAAAAAACAGGTCTGTAACTATACGTCTGATCGGTCTCAAGATGGATCAACAGATGTTCAAGGATTCTTTGCGTATGGGCTTACCGGCCGGAATTCAGCAGGCTCTGGTCGGCGGCGGCCTTATGGCGTTAACGGCAGTGGTAAACAGTTTTGGAACCAATACCGTCGCTGCGTTTTCAGCTGTCAGCAAACTTGATGCCTTTGTAAGCATGCCGGCCATGAATATCGGGATGGCAGTATCCACCTTTACCGGCCAGAATCTGGGTGCGGGACGCCGTGACCGTGTCAGCCGCGGCCTTAAGGCCGCACTGGCTATGGCCATGTCTATTACCGTCTTTCTTGCGGGTGCACTGTTCATCCGCGGAGATTTTATGATCGCCCTTTTTTCCCCCGATTCCGAAGTAATCCGCATCGGTAGCGAGTATCTCAAGATTGTTGCGCTGGGCTATGTCGCACATACACTGATGTTTGCGTATATGGGTGTGGTGCGCGGAGCAGGTGAAACGGTGTTTCCCATGCTTATGTCTTTATTGGGTATGTGGGTGATCCGTATACCCCTTGCGAACCTGCTGTCGCGGTACTGGGGTACGGCCGGTATCTGGTGGGCGATTACCCTGGGCTTTTGTGCAAGTGCGGCCGGTTCAATCCTGTACTACCTGTTCGGACCCTGGTACAAAAAGGTTATAGTGCGTCCTGCAGGCGATGTGTCACCTGCAGTTTCAGCCGGAATTCCTGCTCAGGACAGTTGAGACTGTTCCGCTTCGGCCAGCATCTCGGTATAAAAACGCGGTTCCAGATCATCTTCACCCAGGCCGCACAGGGCAAGGGCTGATCTCAGGGCAGACGCTGCTGCATCAACCTGTGCCGTATCCGCGTCGGGTACAAGAATTTCCGCTTCCAGGAACCACCCAAGCCGGTCAACCAGCGACAGTTCTATCGTTACTGCAGTATCGTCGTCCGCTTTCCAGTCCCATACTTCGGTATGTTTACGTTTGGTTATGTACGGAGAAAAATCAAGATCAGTCAGTAAAATTTCGAACGAGTCACGATCGGTCACGCAAAACTCACGTTCGTCATTCACTTCAAGGGCGCCGCGCACTTCCTTCCGTTTGTAGGTAACTGTGCTGTTTCCGTTTTCTTCGCGCAGTCTCAGCTTTACCGCCCGGCCGGGGGCGTTTGCCTCATCCGGCTGTGTGCCGTTTTTGCGCCAGTAGCTGTCATTTTTTACAACAGCGCAGCGGAACACCGCGCCGGCATCAAGCCGGCCGCGGACCGCCCGGGGATCGGCAACCCTGGCCTTGATTTCTATTTCAGTCATGGCTGCCGTATCCTGAGCTTAGTTCCAGTCAAGGACAGACTGATCGTAATCTGCCGGAGCCTGGTAGCCCAGAAGCTCCATACAGGTTGCGGCAAGACTGGAAATTCCAAGACCTTCTTTCAGCGCTGGTTTGTATTCACCCTTTGCTACCGGATCGAACAGGATGCAGGGTACCGGGTTCAGCGAGTGGCTGGTCTTTGCCTTGGGGCTGCCGTCAGCCTTGCGCGAAACAGCGCCGGTTTTTTTGTCATGCTCGTACATGTCGTCTGCGTTTCCGTGGTCGGCGCTCAGGATAAGGACGCCGCCTGCCCCTTCAACCGCCTTTCGCAGGCGCGCGATCTGCAGGTCCATCGCCTCCATGGAGCACAGGACCGCCTGGTAGTTTCCGGTGTGGCCGACCATGTCGCCGTTGGGGAAGTTAAGCCGGATAAAATCGTACTTGCCGGAGGGGATTGCTTCCAGCACTGCATCGGTGATTTCGGCGCACTTCATCCAGGGGCGCTGTTCAAAAGGCAGTACGTCGCTGCGGATTTCCACATAGCTTTCCAGTTTTTCATCGAATTTGCCAAGCTTGTTGCCGTTAAAGAAGTAGGTTACATGGCCGTATTTCTGTGTTTCGCTGATTGCAAGGGTTCGCACTCCGCTTGCAGCAAGGTATTCGCCCATGGTGCGGTCAATGGCCGGGGGGGTGACCAGGTACTGGGCGGGGATGTGGAGGTCGCCGTCATATTCCATCATTCCTGCATATTCCACTGCCGGTACGCGGACTCGGTCGAATTTGTCGAATTCGGCTCCGGTTTCAAAGGCTGCGGTCAGCTCAAGGGCGCGGTCTCCGCGGAAGTTGAAGTAGATGACAGAGTCGCCGTCTTCAATAGTGCCGACCGGTTTTTCGTTTTCTGCTATTACAAACTCTTTAAGATCCTGGTCGATGATACCGGGGATCTCTTTTCTCCAGGTTTCAATGGCTTCGTGTGCGCTTGCGAACTGGCGGCCTTTTCCCAGAACATGGACGTTCCAGCCGCGTTCAACCATTGACCAGTCTGCGTTGTAGCGGTCCATGGTAATAAACATGCGTCCGCCGCCTGATGCAATGCGGTAGTCCACTCCTTTGGCATTGATGTCTTTGAGCCAGAGTTCAAAGGGGTCAATATAGTCAAGGGCGCTGGTTTCACCGACGTCGCGGCCGTCCAGAAGGGTATGGACTCGGGCGGTTTTAACGCCTTCTTCGGCAGCTTTTTTAAGCATTGCCTTCAGGTGGTCAATGTGGGAATGTACGTTTCCATCAGAAAAAAGACCTATAAAATGAAGTTTTCCGCCGGTTTTCTGCACATTGGCGATGAGTTTTTTCCAGGTGTCTCCTGCAAACATGGCTCCGGTTTCGATAGATCCTGATACCAGTTTTGCTCCCTGGGCAAATACGCGTCCGCAGCCGATGGCGTTGTGGCCTACTTCGCTGTTGCCCATGTCGTCATCGGAAGGCAGTCCTACGGCGGTGCCGTGGGCTTTCAGTTTGGTTGTGGGGCAGGTTTTGCCGAGGGAGGCAAGAGCTGCCATGTGTGCATCGGCAACTGCGTCGCCTTCGCTGTACTGTCCGTATCCGACACCGTCCATAATAACCAGTACTACCGGGCCGGTGCGTCCCTTCCATTTGGTGTTTTTATTCAGTGCGTTGACCATATATGCTCCTTGGAATGTCAATAAAAGTGTTGTGTTACGCTTAATGTACCGGTTTTAAGGTGCTTGGGCAAGGCGGACTGTGTGTTCCATTTGTAGTACCGAAAAAATATATGTTCGGACCTATCCGGTAGAGAGGATTGAAAATTCGTAAATAAAGCATTAAAAAACAAAAAACTGGAAACACCGGGGGGCGGGTTTATACTGAACTCAACCGGTACTGTGCCGGTATAGTTCCTAAGGAGGAATGTAATCATGAAAAAGCTCGCTCTGTTCGTCGCTGTTGTTTTGCTGGTCTCCATTACCGGCCTGTTTGCCGATGATGCAAAGGTCCTTCCGTCCCGTGTCATCCGCCTGACCACCGCCCCTACCTACATATTCACCACCGGTGAGTATGATGATAAGGGAAAATTCCATGAAAAAAAATCAGGGGAAGGCAATGCACAAGCCTTTAATCTGGGTTTCGCTCTTGAGTATGGTGTTAATGACTTTATCAGTGCTGCCGTTCAATGGGCACCGGGCTGGACATTGTGGTCAGAGGTTGATACTGATGAGTATCCGCAGAAGGTAAATGTTAATGGTCTGTTTGATCTATTTGCAGGAGCAAAAATTCAGCTGGTAGGTTCTGCTGCCCCTGTTAAAAGTGACACCATCCGTCTTGCAATTGCCCCTGGTGTAAAGATTCCCATGCCCGGAGTTGACTTTAAGGCGCAGGGTGATAAGGCGATGTACGGTCAGGATTTTACAGGTTCCGAACTTGAAAAACATGCCTGGGGCTTTGGCGGTCGCTTCTATACAGATTTTATTCTGTCAGAAGCTTTTTACATAAATGTATATGCTGAATACATTCAGTACCTTGAGCGAAAAGGTGTTGTGTTAATGCCGGTACCATCGATGATGGCTGGAATGGCGACAGTTGATGTAAACTATGGCTACGACCTGACCTTTGAGTTGGAGCCGCATTTTGATGCATCTCTTGGTGATGGTATCATATTTGGTGCCGGCGTACCTTTGCGGTACAAGATGGCTCCGGCAACGAAAGCAAAAGGGCTTATGAAAGACCTATATTTTGAAAATGATATTTTAAATTCCAAATCTACCTCAACCTTAAGTATTTCCCCAAGCATCAATTTCTTCTTCATGAAAGCATTTATTCCTACAGAGATCGGGGTGAATTATAACATTCCGCTGTATGGAACAAGCAGCACCGCTGCACATTCTGTCACCCTGAAAATCAAGAACTATATGAAGTTCTAAGCTGAAGAGTGTATGACGAACAATGCCGCCCGGGAGGGCGGCTTTATTTTACTTGAAATGACCAGGAAAAGGTCTTATAGTAGTCATATGAAGACTATTTCTGTTTCGCAACTAAAGGCTCATCTCAGTTCAGAGTTAAAGCTGGTGCAAGAGGGTGTTGAGGTAGTTGTTCTTGATCACAGGCATCCTGTGGCAAAGATTGTTCCCTTTGATGCCGCTTCTTTGTATATACGGGAAGCAACAGTACCATATACCTTTGAGCCTCTTGAAGCCCTTACAAATCACGACCCCTTACAAGCACTTGATATGGAAAGACAGATATCCTTGTAATCAGCTTCCTTTTACAAGTCGGGCGAGTTGGGCGCCCCGTTCGCGGAGGAGGTCCAGATCTTCGGATGAGGGAAGACCCTGCCACTCTACCGGCTCTATGCTGTCCCATTTCAGACTTTCAATCTTTTCTTCATATTCTTTTTTAGCACCGCCAACCCAGCCCCAGCTGCCCAGACGCAGCGCCTTCTTGCCGGTAAAATGCTTGCGCTGAAACAGATCCAGGATATGGGCCATGGGCGGGAACATCTTGTACTCATAGGTCGGCATGGCAAGTACCAGACCTGCCGCTTTGTAGGCATCAGCAAGAACGAAGGAGGCATCAGTATCCGGAATCTGATGAATCGTACAGGGGACACCCTCAGATGCAATCCCTTCCAGAACTGCATCTACTCCCTGCCTCGTGTACCCGTACATGGAACCCCAGATAACGCATATCTCTTTTTCGCAAGGAGTGGTCCCGGTATTATACCCGGCATAACGCGCGTAACGATTGATGATTTCGGACGGCTTGGTACGCCAGATAATACCGTGACTGGGGGCGACCACCTTGACCGGAAGACCTCCCAGCTGTGCCAGCGCCTTTGTCACAAAGGTTGAAAAACTGGCTACAATGTTGGCGTAGTACCGCAGCGATTCAGCTTCATAAAAAGCATGTTCCTGGGCGTTGAACTGGTCATCAAAAATTCGCTCTCCCAGTTTGCCGTATGAACCAAAGCCATCGCAGGAAAAAAGAATACCGTTTACACGGTCAAAACTCATCATGGTTTCAGGCCAGTGGATGTTAGGGGTTTCAAAGAATTCCAGAACAGGTCCGCCCAGATCAAGTGTGTCGCCTGTTTTTACCTGACGCAGGTTGTTCGGTATCTTGAAGAATTTTTCCACCATGGCAATACCCTTCGGTGTCGAAATGATCTGTACATCGGGATTTCGCCTGCGAATCTCGGTTATATAGGCTGTGTGATCCGGCTCAAGATGGTTCAAAACCAGGTAATCAATGTCCTCGAAGCGGCTGCCTGCCTCGGCAAGCTGGGTTTCGAACTGGCTTATGGAGCCGGCCCAGTCTTTTGCCAGATCTATAAGGGCTGTTTTTTCGCCTTTCAGCAGGTATGAGTTAAGGGTTACCCCGTGCGGAATGGGCCAGATGCCCTCAAAACGGGTATCAGTAGTAATATCTGCATGTATAGCCCATACGTTGGAAGCTATCTCGTGAGCGTGCATAGTGCACCTCCATAGTCATAATTTTTATCAGCATACCAAACCTGCAGACTTTTTCCAACAGGTCAAAATAGGGTACACTGTCACACACATGAAACTGATTCTTGCACCTATGGCTACATTGACCCATGAAGCATTCCGGATGATCGTTCACCGCTTTGCCGATCCTGACGAATATTTTTCTGAAATGATACACGCACCCAGCTATCTGAATGGCGGGCCTTTTGAATCTTTTTATGTACGCAGTGATCCATCGCCAGAGCGGATGGTATGGCAGTTGACCGGCCCTGCCGCTCCGGCATTGGCGGAATGTGCCCGCCGCATGACGTCACTTGGTGGTATTGGTGTCGATCTAAATATGGGATGCTCTGCACCGGACATTGTCCGCACCGGGGCAGGCGCTGCCTGGTTGCATAAGGACCCTTCCGAGGTTGATACCCTGATACGTTCAGTACGGTCTGCCCTTGACAGTGAGTCTGCGGCTGGCGGAGCATTCTTGCGGCTTTCGGTCAAGCTGCGGATCGGTGAAACAGAAGACTATTCCCGGCTGCGCGATTTTTGCCGCCGGTTGATAGATGGCGGGGTGGAGCTGATAACCCTTCATCCCCGTTTGCGGAACGAAAAACTGCGCGGGGCTGCCCGCTGGAACTATGTCGCGGATCTTGCCCGTGATTTACCGGTTCCGGTCTATGGCAACGGGGATATATCCAGTGCAGCGGACGCCCGTAATCGCTTTGAACAGCACAAACCTGCCGGTATTATGATCGGGCGGCAGGCACTGATTCATCCCTGGATTTTCCGCGATTATTACACTCCCGGTATTACCGGGCCGCAGTATAATTCAGGTGAACCGGTTGATCATCAGGAACTGCTCGTGTATTTTTTGACTGAACTGAAAGAACGACAGCCTCCCGCCTTTTTTATGAGCCGGGCTGTGCGCTATATTGGCTGGTACAGCCGGAATTTTCGCTTTGCGCATCATCTTGCAAGCAGGGTGCGCAACTGTCCTGATGCCAAATCCATAATCGATGCCTTGATGCGGTATTTTGATGATGTCCCGTCCGACAGGTTCGGCGGTTAGCGGGATTACAGTCAGATCCGGGGAAAAAGTTCCTGAAAACGTTCCAGGACGACCCCGCTGGCACTGCTTGCGTCAATATCCACAAGTATTTTTTTTGTGCGGTAGTGTGCGATCAAGGGTTCAGTCTGCGAGCGGTAAATCTCAAGCCGGCGGGAAATCGAATCCATCCGGTCCTCTGCACGGGTAATCAGTTCCCCGCCGCAACCGTCGCACACACCGGTTTTTCCGGGAGGCATGAACTCAATGTGATAGTTTCGTTTGCACTGACTGCATATTCGTCGTCCGGACAGGCGTTTGATGATAAGTTGATCGGTTACAGAAAAGTTTACTGCCCAATCGCACTTCAGAATATCCTCCAGCGCTACAGCCTGTGGAATGGTTCGTGGAAAACCGTCCAATATGAACCCGTTTTTTACATCTTCCTGAGCAAGACGCTCTTTAACCAGTTCAATAGTCAGTTCATCGCCAACCAGTTGCCCGTTGTCAATCATCGCCTGAACCTTAACCCCAAGAGGAGATTTATCACTGATCGCCTTGCGGAATATCTCTCCGGTGGCAATATGAGGCAGATTGTAGGTTTCTGCTATCAGGGCTGCCAGAGTTCCCTTTCCGGCTCCCGGCGGGCCCAAAAAGATCAGTTTCAAATACTACTCCTTGAGCAGGGTGCTCGCTAGTAAAGGGTTTTCACAACCACCTGAAACAGGCAGGGGACCCTGTACAAATCTGATGTTCAGGATCCCCATACGTTTTTTATTTAAAGCCGAACAACTTCTTTTTCTCTTTGACTGCAGTGCAATAGGCGGCTTCTGCCGGCACCGGTGAATATTCCGGTTTAAGCATGAACAGTTCCTGTTTTTTCCGACAATGGGTGCACATAGGAATGGAATAGGTTGCAGTGTCAGTACTGTTTGCCTTTTGTACAAAGCTGATTCCTTCAGCCATGTAAAAGCAATCCTGCACTGCACATTTTTCTACCGTACCATGCGAATATGCTTCCCAGTGTTTTTCCCAGGATCCACAGGAACACTCCGAAGCAGCCGGGGCCGTAGCATTCTTGTATTGCAATAAACTCATGTAACCCCCCTGTACAGAACAGTATAAGGGCAATTCGTTGAAAATGCCAACAAAAAACCCGCCGAACGAATCGGCGGGTTTTAAATACAGGCTGTCAGGTTTTGCTACTCAAAAATTATTGTCGCGCCGCGTAATATCCGGTAAATCTTGTAATTCTTCTTACCATCTTCCTTTAAGGAGAATGTGAACGTTACCGGTCCTGCTCCTGTTACAGTAGCAGTGTTTCCGCTCATTACCGGCCCGATAAGTTCGAGATAGGTATCCATGTTAGTTTCCCAAAAACCTGCATCTGCTGTATTATAAGCCGAGGCATCCGGGTGGGTATGTTTTTTGAGCTCTGACCATTTTTCTGCATTGGCATCAGCAATAAACAGGATCATGCGGTCCCGGGCACTAATGGGAATGATGTCATCGCAGGCGGTAAACAACACCAGGGTTAACCCTATCAAAAGTGCGGTTATAAGACCTGTTTTAATCAGTGCGTTCTTCATGTTAAGGCTCCTTGTATCAGTAATCGTTTTCATTCAGTTCAGGCACGATAAGACGTTCGTATTCGGCAAGTATGGCGGTATGAAGATCAAAGAATTCTGTTACCTCCGGCGGCCGGTTCAACGGATATCGGCTCTTAAGCTCCATGTACATGTTTGAAAGGCAGTAGCGCCTCATTCCCAGATAGTTCAGGGCCCAGTAGCGTATGTTCAGGATAAGGGCAGATCGTCTGTCCTGAATCGGGAACAGTTTTTCTTCCTGATAGCGTTTAATTGCGTCTTGATCTTCCGCTGATAAAAGATCCCGGTACCCGGCTGAAATTGCCCGCCACTCAGCTGTCGCCTGGTCATAGTCCGGTTTCAGGGCTTCAAGCTCGCGGTAAAACACATTCAAGCGGGAGTTTACCGCCTTGATACCTGCTACCGGATCTGCAAAGAATTCGTCCATCCGGCCTGTGTTCCAGCTTGAAAAATCAAGCTCCTTACCCAGCCACACGATTTTTTCTCCGGGCGCCTTTCCCGGTTCAACATCAACAGCCTCATTTGCATACAGGGTTACGGTTTCGCCCTGTGCTTCAATATCTACAACACCTTCAATGACCGCAAGCATTACCGCACCGTCACGCCCAGCGAACACCGTAAACTCGGTACCCCGAACGCCGGCAACTGCGCTGTTGGTCTGGATGACCGGTCCCTGTCCGGTAGAGCGGGCCAGTTTATAGGTAACGCTTCCGGCTGTTGTTGCAAGCACCGGACGGGCAGATGACCCGGTGCCGACGCTTGAATAATTGAACACTGTATTCTGGGCAACACGGATGGTGCTGCCGTTTTCCAGTCGCAGCTCTGCAAGACCGTCCCTGCCTGTGATTACCGATTCTCCGTAGGTCAGGCTGCCGCCAAAGTCAGCCTCCCGGCGTGCCCCCGAGCTGTTCTGGATATGGGCGACTCCTTCAACATAGACCAGCGTTGCTTTTTGGGCGGCAAGCTGAGTGACTGCCAGCAGGAGCATACAGGCAAAACATAAAAGCAGTTGTTTTTTCATTGTATCGGCCCCTTCAATCCCTGGATGCGCGGATATCCGCGCAGTTTGCGTTCCAGAAGCAGATAATAGCGGCCTTCGGCTGTATCTACAGTAACGACCGAAGTGTCCCGTCCTGCGTATTTCGCAAAATAATTTTTCATGTCAAAGCTGTCATTAAAAAGCGTGTAGCTCTCCGGTCCGACCGGTATAGTGGCTGCAAACCGTACCTGTGTCATCCTGAAACCGGCAGCGGCAAGATTTTTCCACATGGTATCCACGTCGCTTTGCAGGTACAGTGTTTCGCTGTCCAGCACGAAAGGAACTGTAGCCAGCCCTTCGACCCTCGAAACGCCTCCCTGGTTGATAAGATCAATCAAACGCAGTACATCGCCCTCTTTTTGAACATGTGGTCCTGAAGCGCAGGAAACAAGTATTCCCGCCGCAAGCGCAAGGACCGGAACAAAGGCACGTGTTTGTCTGTTCACAACAGCATCTCCTTTTCGTTATCTATCTGCAAGACCGTAAACAAAGATTTTGTCTGTCTGCACCCTGTCAGTATACCGCATCAAACCCGAAAATGGGCCTTTTTTGTTCTTATTTTGCGCTGTTACTGGTCCAGCCGGATGCCCGGATGAAGGCCCGTACCGTTTTCCACTGGACAGTCTGTGTGCCGGCGAGCGGCGCAAGCAGACCATGAATTCCTCGTATCTCCTGCGCTGCAAGACGCATTGCCAGATACGCACCGTAGGGTGACTCTGCAGGATCCAGCCAGCGCTCAATATCAGTTTTGCCCAGGCGCCGGGGGAAAATAGCGGGCTGGCACTGTAGGTCGAACTCTCCAAAATGGGGGGCGAGGGCTTTTTCAAGCGCGTTCTCGTCCCAGATCCGTTTGTTTCCTGAAACCCCGGAATAGAATTCTTCTTCCGCCTGCCGCCATGCGGCGACAAGTTCAGTCTGTGCGTCAGGGGTTTCGGCGTGTGCGTTGTTTTCTGTCTGTACAAGGCCGGAAAGACGCATCCCCCGGGCTGGTATCCGGCAGGCCAGAACTACCAGACCGTCCGGTGCACAAAGGGGCATCAGGGCTTCCAGCCGTCGGGCAATGCTTTCGGGGTCTGCTGCCGGATCTGCAAGAATAACCCGGTCAAAACGGATGGATGAATCATCCAGGGGCGGTGTAAAGTCTGTGCTGTCGCCGTGAGCCAACACAGGCCGTGAAAGTTCATCCAGTGTTGCCATGTATCCGGACAACAGCTGCCGGGCCTGGGGTGTGATACA
>CAZXJV010000004.1:0-56322 GCA_964641135.1 uncultured Treponema sp.
ATAGGAATATCTCCCGAACAAAGCAAACGTCTGTTTAATTCATTTTCGCAGGCTGATTCATCTATATCCCGAAAATACGGCGGAACAGGACTTGGTCTTGTGATATCGGCCAAACTTGCGGCCAAGATGCAGGGAGAACTGACTTTTCAAAGTGAATTGGGCAAGGGTTCCTGTTTCAGCTTCACCGTTCCGCTTGAGTCGGTTTCACCATCTGCGGAGGAAAAGTCCACCGCAGGACATAACCCCTCCGTGAATACTGCTATTCAGTGCACTTCTGCGCAATTATCCGAAAAAAAGTGGCGCATCCTGCTTGCGGAGGATATGGTGTTGAACCGTATGCTGGCCGAAACCTTGATAAAACGGATACTTCCAAATGCTCATGTTTCCTGTGCATCCGATGGTGTAGAGGTTCTCGGCTTGTTCAAGAAAGACAATTTTGATCTTGTATTGATGGATGTTCAGATGCCGGAGGTTGACGGTCTTGCTGCAACACGGATGATTCGTGAGCTGGAGGCAGCAAACGGCGATGGCCGTCATGTGCCGATACTGGGTCTGAGTGCCGGAGCGATGCCCGATGAAATAGAGGCATCGCGTTTGGTTGGCATGGATGATTATCTTTTAAAACCTGTTGAAGTTGCCGACCTTGCAAATGCTCTGTGCCGGTTTTTGTGTGTTGAATCTGTTGATGGAGGAACCAAATGAACAGAAAAAAAACGCTCCCCGTTATATTCGGGGTCTTGATGGTGCTTGTTTTGATTGCCTACGGTATAGTTTATATGGTGATGCCTATACCCTTTCCGGTAAAACTGCTGATCGGTTTGCCGGTTCTTGGTATGTCTGCTGCCCTGGTGTATCTTGTTTTTGAACGAAACAAAGAAATAGATGAGGAGGAAAAGGATGATCTTGGTAAATACTGATTTTGTCACAGGCAAGGAATTTGAGACTCTTTCTATCGTTAAGGGTTCAACAATCCGTGCGAAACACATGGGCACGGATATTATGGCGAGTCTCAAGCAGATTGTTGGCGGAGAATTGAAGGGCTATTCAGACATGATTAATGAGGCACGGGCGATTGCTACAAAGAGGATGGTTGAAGAAGCCGAAAAGCTTGGTGCTGACGGTGTTATCAATATCCGCTATGCCACCAGCAACGTGATGGCCGGTGCCGCAGAGGTACTGGTGTACGGAACCGCAGTAAAATTCCGTTCCTGATCGTATCGCCTCTTACCGGCCGGGAATAAAGCGGCTGCCGCCGCCTGGTTGACCCGAGCGGGTGCTGCGGTGCGGCCGGTCAAGTGTGCAGGCAGGATCGGGTTTTTCACGGCTGATGCGCCCGGTACGCCGGGCGAGTTCGCTGAAGCTTGCCGGTTCGGGGCTTTCAAAGCACAATAGAGTGCCGTCAACAGGATGGCAGAAGGCCAGAACCCTTGCATGCAGGGCAAGCCTTCCGATTTCCAGTCCGTCATGGGTAGTTTCGTCGCCGTAGACACTGTCCCCGGCCAGGGGATGCCCCAGATGGGCCATGTGGACACGTATCTGATTTTTCTTTCCGGTTTCCAGCGCGCACTCAATCAAATCCAGACAAGGACCTCGTTCGAGAACAGTAAAGCGGGTTATTGCCTTTTCGGCTTTTGCCCGGCTTGCCCGGTCATCGCCACCCGGGACAAAGCCGACATCATGGCGGTTGTAGGCGATACAGGCATCAATAATACCGCTGTCCGGCAGCGGGGCAGCGCGGCTGCGTCGCCGGCATACACAGCGGTAGATTCGCTCACTGACAAGATTGTGCCACTCATCCATCAAGCGGTCGCGAACCTGGCTTGTTCGTGCAAACAGCATGAGGCCCGATGTATCCCGATCCAGCCGATGGACTACAAAGACCTCTCCCTTGCCGCGGGCCTTATACATGTGCTCCAGCACTCCGTGGGCGGTTTTTCCTCGGTGGCCGGGAAAACCGACAGACAACAGCCCTGACGGTTTTTCTATAACAATAAGGTGTTCATCTTCGTATACGACGTGCAGACGGTCTGCTGACCTGCTGCGGTTATTGTGAGTCATTGTGTCCTTCCTTTTCAAAAAAGGTGTTTTCCTATACTATACGGGTTGCCGGTTAAAACTCAATCAGGTCTATCGGCGTGGCAGGAGTTTAATGATATCCCTTATAGCTTTTTTAGGTAATCACGGCAGGCAGTACGCCGGCAACCGGCACAATGTTGCCTGGCTTTTCGCAGATACCGTTACAGTTTTTTCGGGCCTTTCCTGGCAGTCGAAATTTAAAGGCCGATATGCCCGCTATAATGACGTGCATTTGATCAAGCCTGAAACCTATATGAATCGTTCCGGCGAAAGTGTTATGGATCTGGCTGCTTTTTTCAAGATCACTCCCGAAGAGATTCTGGTAGTACACGATGAACTGGAATTGCCGCTGGGTACTGTCAGCCTGAAGTGGTCAGGCGGGCTTGGTGGTCATAACGGGCTGCGTTCGATGAAGCAGAGCTTCGGGACTTCCGATTTTTGGCGGCTCCGTTTCGGGATCGGAAGACCGCAGCATCCGGATGTGGCCGGTTGGGTGCTTTCTGATTTTACCCAGGATGAACAGATAACATTAAGCCGTATCTGGCAACCGGCCGGGGAGCTGCTGGCTTCCCTGCTTGGCCGCGACCCTGATCCATACCTGAAGGAATGGTCAAAGAAAAAACTTGCAGACGGAGAATAACCATGAATGATACAACGACCAGCGCAGAACAGCGTGCCTTTCAGCGCCTGTATGATACCATTGCACGGCTGCGGGGGCCGGGAGGCTGTCCCTGGGATATTGAACAAACGCCCCTGACGCTTCGCGAGACACTGATCGAAGAAGCCTACGAAACAGTAGAAGCCCTCACGGAGGGCGATGCACCCCATATCTGCGAGGAGCTCGGCGATGTTTTTTTAAACGCAACCATGCTCTCATACATGTATGAGCAGGAGGGTGTTTTTACCGTCGCTGATTCCCTGAACGAAGTTTCCGACAAGCTGATCCGCCGGCATCCCCATGTGTTCGGGGCAACCGAGGGCTTTGCCGGGCCGGACAGTGCTTCCCGAACCGATACTGCCGAGAAGGTGCTGGGCCAGTGGGAGTCAATCAAGGAGCAGGTTGAAGGCAGGCGCGGAGAGTCAGTTCTTGACAGTGTTCCTGATTCCTTTCCGCCTCTTTTAAAGGCATATAAATATCAAAAGAAAGCTGCAAAGGCCGGCTTTGACTGGGCTGATCTGTCTGCCGTCTGGCCAAAGGTGCACGAAGAAATCGATGAGCTTAAAGAAGCGATCGGCAGCGGCAACCAGGATCACGTGGAAGACGAGCTGGGGGATCTGTTGTTTGCCCTGGTGAATATTGCGCGTCATCTGAAAGTAGATCCCTCTGTTGCCCTGACCCGAACCAATGCGAAATTCGGCCGGCGGTTCCGTCATGTGGAGCAGTCCATGAAGGCTGCCGGTATTCCGATGAAGCATGAGCATCTTGCCGAGATGGACCGGTTTTGGGACGAAGCAAAGCTCAAGGAACGAAGCTGAGCTGGCAGGCTGATGACAAGCATCGAGTTTGTCATCAGCCTGCTAGTTCACCCCGACTGCAAAACCTTCTGCGGCAATAGCGGTAAAGGCCGGGTCAGCTGCTTCAGCTGCGCCGAGAAGTTCAGCATAGTCCCCGCGTGAAAGGGCCGCCTTCCCGTGGTTTATCAGAACAGTAAGACGCTTGCCCTCATGTTCGATCCGCATGCCGAAGAGGCCGGGGTGTTTTTTGCTGAACAGCCATTCATGGCGGCCGTTGCTGCACAGGGCTGCATGTTCGCGGCGAAGATTAACCACGTATTTGATGAAATCATACTGTTCCTGGTTCTGGTCTGCGTCGTCCCAGGGCATACAGCGTCGGCAGTCGGGGTCGTGTCCGCCTGCAATGGCATATTCGCTTCCGTAGTAGAAGCAGGGCGAGCCGGGCATCAGGGCCAACAGCAGCCAGGCCTGGCGGGCGGCTGCAAGATCGCCTGCGAGCTTGTGCAAAAGCCGCTCGGTGTCATGCGAGTCAAGCAGGTTGAACATGGCGCGCTGTACGGTGACCGGATAGGACATGTCCAGGGTGGTAAGCCGGTGGGACAGGGTTTCTCCGTCCGGGATGGTCGGGTCATTCTTGAGATAGTTTGCGATCGCCATACCGGGAAGATAGTTCATCACAGCGTCGTACTGATCTCCGCGCAGCCAGCTGATGGCGTTGTGCCAGATTTCGGCAACGATGTAGGCATCGGGCTTGACTGATTTGACCCGTTTACGGAAGAACTGCCAGAATTCGTGGTCAATTTCGTTGGCGACATCAAGGCGCCATCCGTCGATGTCGCATTCCTTGATGTAGTATTCCGCGACACCGAGCAGGTATTCCCGCAGCTCGGGATTTGATGTGTTGAGCTTGGGCATGTTTGTGGTAAACGCGAAGGTTTCAAAATTTGCGTAGTGCGAATCCCCTTTGTGCTGCTCGTCTTTTATAAGAGGAAAGCCATTGATCATGAACCAGTCGCGGTAGCGGCTTTTTTCGCCGTTTTTAACGACATCTTTCCATGGTACAAAGTTTACGCCGCAGTGATTGAATACCGCGTCCAGTACAATGCGGATACCGCGCTTGTGACATTCCCGGACCAGGGTTTTCAGGTCTTCTTCGGTTCCGAAGGCCGGATCGATGCGCATGTAATCGGTTGTATCGTATTTGTGGACTGAGGGTGAATCAAATATCGGGGTCAGGTAGATCCCGTTAAAGCCCATACTGGCAATGTGATCCAGCTTTTCGATTATACCGGGAATGTTGCCGCCGTAGAATTCATGGTTGGTGACAGGCCCGGTCTGCCAGGCCTTTGTGCCGGGAGGGTTCAGCGAGGGGTTCCCGTTGCGGTACCGTTCCGGGAATATCTGGTACCACACTGTTTCACCAACCCACTCCGGGGCCTTGAATACCTCTTTCTCATGCAGGTAGGGATAGATAAAGACATTCCATACGTTGGCTTCATCCACAATATCATTCAGGGCCTTTTCGCCGTATTCCCATGCCTGGTCTCCCTTGAAGAGTTTGAACCAGTATTTGAGCCGCTTGAAGGGCGGCTGGACAGTAATTTCCCAGAAGTCGTGAACACCATTGGTACCGCACCGGTTCATCCAGGAGCGATCTGCCTTCCATGCCATTTTTCGTTCGGGTTCACCGGGATTGGTTATATACCATTCGAAAGGGTCAGCCTGGATGATTTCCACGCGGTCAATGTCATGTGCGGCGGTGCGCAGACGGATATGCAGTGTATTGCCATCAAGGGCATAGCACCAGGCGTCTCCGCTGTGATGATGTATACCGGCCTTATTCATGTCAGTCTCCTTGATTATTGTTGACTATAGAAACAATTTAACAGGTTTTTTGATGTTTTGTCCAGTAGTTACAGCGTTTTCCCGCAAAGTTCAGCTTGCCAGTTTGAGTAGCGGCTGATATCATGCTGTACATGAATAGTGATAGCACACACAGTTCGATAAGTGAAGCCCTTATCGTTTTAAACGCCGGCTGCGGCCGGCGCTTTGCGTATACAGACCGTGTTGACGGCTACCTGGAGCTGGACAAGGACAGCTGTCTTCAGCCCGGGCAGGGGTACTTCCGCGGTCCGCAGGCCCTGCTGCGTGACCTTTTTGTTTCGGCAGACGGCGCTGATCTATACCGGCACAATGCAGCCTCGATAGATGTACGGCCGGCAGGCTTTACTGTCAAGTATGACTGTGCCGACCTTGAGGTGTCTCTGCTGACAGGAGAACAGGCCTTCAGTTTTGCCTGCACTATTCCCCCTTCCGTCCGGTCCGGTTCTCCTGTGTATCCGGCCCTGGTATTCCCTGCTGCCTCCGAAGAATGGTTTTCATGTCAGGACGGCGGCATACAGTACTGGCAGAATGGAGCCGGTGTTGCCATCGGCTGCTCTGACGGGTTTGAAATTGAGGATACCGGAGATGGCTCTGTTGTGCTGATAACTGCTGTTCCGGGTGCGCGGTTTTATCTGGTATTTGAGGCCGATGATGAGGCTGCCCGTGTCAAGATTTTACGCCTGGTGCGGACACAGGCGGTACAGGCTCACCGTGCCGCCGTTTTTTCATTTCTGGAGCAGGTTCGACTTCAGACCGGTGATGCTGCCTTTGACTCGGCCCTTGTGTGGGCACGTTTCTCGGCCTGGATGCTGGTTACAAACGATTACGGACCGGGAATCTGGGCCGGACTTCCCTGGTTCCGCGATAACTGGGGGCGGGACACCTTCATTGCCCTCAGCGGTACTCTGCTGGTAAGCGGATGCTATGACGAAGCCCGCGCTGTAATAACCCGGTTTGCCGGGTGCCAGAACCGTGACAAGGCAAGCAGTGATTACGGCAGGATTCCGAACCGGTATTGCGGCCCCGATAATGTAATTTTTAATACTGCCGACGGAACTTTGTGGTTTATCAGGGCGGTGTGGGAGTATCTTCAGTACAGCGGAGACCTTTCAATCCTTGATGATGTACGTGATGCCATCTGGCTCGCCCTTGATTCCGACAGTTCACTCAGAACCGATGAACACGGTTTTTTGAAGCACGGTGATGCAGACACCTGGATGGATGCCCGTATCCGTGGCGATCAGCCCTGGTCGGCCCGGGGTGACAGGGCCTGCGATATTCAGGCTCTGTGGTTTACCGCCCTGCGTATCGGTGCCAAACTTGCTCATGATGCCGGTGAAACAGAACGAGCAGAACGCTGGAATGCCCTTGCGGATAAAACCGCAGCATCCTTTGTGCGTTTTTTCTGGTCGGATGACTATGGAGCCCTTGCAGACCGTTTGCCACAGGGTGCTCATGGCGAGCATGCGCCCGATTTCCGGGTCAGACCGAATCAGCTGTTTGCCTTGACTGTTCCGGCCGTTCTGGATAAGGATGCTGATCATGCGGAACTTTTGCCGTCTGAGCTTGCTGCGCGTGTAGTGTCAAATGTTACCCGTGAGCTGTTAACCCCGCGGGGTCTGTGTTCTCTGTCTCCCGATGATCCGGTGTTTCATCCGCATCATGAAAATCCTGACTGGTACCATAAAGATGCCGCCTATCATAACGGAACAATCTGGGTGTGGAATACCGGTCCATGGGTTACAGCTGTCTTTAATAATGGTGATGAAGCCGAGCGGACTCTCGCCTGGTCTTTACTCGGCACACAGGCAAGCTGGATTTTAAACCGCGGCTGTGCCGGTTCACTTCCTGAAAATATTCATGCCGCCCCGGCTGCGGATGGGACACCGATTTTTTCCGGTACCTATTCCCAGGCATGGAGCGTTTCGGAGCATGCCCGGGTTATTTGTGAGGATATTATCGGATACAGACCGCGCCTGAATGAAGGCTGTATTGAATTCAAGCCCTGGCTTCCCGAAGGCAAGACAATCTGGTCTGCAGATCTTCCCTGCGGACGGTCAAGCCGCCTTTTGATAGTCAACCGTCGTGATCCGGACGGTTCTGTGCGGTCCGAGCTGACACTCCGGCCACTTGATGCATCGACTGTCCCCCATCTGACTGTTAATGGACGAACACTGATTGCAGACAAAGCGGTGGAGCTTCATTTTTCGTCACGGAATACATCTTCAGTCAGCCAGACTGAATCCCGCATACAGGAAAAGGATTATTACCCGGACTGGTGCAGTTCGATACAGCACAGGGATTTTCTGGAACGGATTATTCTTGCAGGAAACTACAATCGCAATGAACTGGGCTGCCTTGAATGGTATTTTGACTCCGACTTTTTTAATAAAAAATACGCGACAAATCTTCGTCTCGGAGCGCTCTGGTCGAAGGATAAAACGGTATTCAGGCTGTGGGCTCCGACTGCCCGGGCTGTATCGTTGGTCTTGTATCCTGACGGTACAGACGCACCGGCACGTACAGTAATTCCGATGGCACGGGGTCAGGAACCGGAGCGGGCCGGGGTCTGGGAAATCAGCTGTCCCGGCGACTTGCATGGTACGTATTATCAGTTCAGACTGCAGATTCACGGGATTATCCGTGATTCGGCCGATCCATGGGCCCATGCATCCGGTGTAAACGGTATCCGGTCGATGGTGCTTGATCCGGGACGGACGGATCCTGAGGCCTGGGACCGGGTACGTGCCCCGGCACTTGCATCTGCGAATGATGCAGTTGTCTACGAGGTCCACGTGGCAGATGTCTCATCCAGTTCTTCCTGGAAGGGACCGGAACACAAGCGGCGAAGATTTGCCGGTGTGACTGAACCGGGAACTGAATTGAACGGTATTCCGACCGGTTTTGATCATATCAAGTCTCTCGGGGTAACCCATTTACAGCTGTTACCCGTTTTTGATTTTTCCAGCGTGGATGAACGGCGGGTCGATGACCCTGCATACCGCACTCAGGTGCTGTTTGGTGCTTTTAACTGGGGCTATGATCCGGGGAATTATTCTGTCCCGGAAGGATCGTACTCGAGCGATCCGTATAACGGTGTTGTCCGTATCCGCGAGCTGAAAGAACTGGTGCGTAACTGTGCAGCAGAGGGTATGGGTATTGTTATGGATGTGGTTTACAACCACGTTCCGGGCGCGCGTGCCCATGCACTTGAACGCTGTGTTCCGGGGTATTACTTCCGGCTTGCAAATTATTCCGGGGCTGGAGACGATACCGCTAGCGAACGGCCCATGTTTCGCAGATTCATGATTGATTCTCTTGTCTGGTGGTTATCCGAATACAAACTGTGCGGGTTTCGCTTTGACCTGATGGGCCTTCATGATGTTGAAACAATGAATGCCATCGATGCTGCCCTGCGGGAAGTAAAACGCGATGTGCTTCTGTACGGTGAAGGCTGGGATATGTACCGGGCAGGAAAAATGGTGCCTGCCAGCATGGTTAATGCCCGCAAGATGCCGAATATCGGACATTTTAATGATGCGTTGCGCTGCGGTATCAAAGGACCGGTTTTCAAGGCCGACGAGCCCGGCTTTGTTCATGACGGACGCAGACGTGAGGCGGTCAAGTTTGGCCTTGCAGGCTGTGTGTTTCATCCCCAGGTTCATAACCGTCTGGTTGAGGGTACCGCAAACCCGAATCCCTGGAGCAACAGAACGGCAACCAGCGTCAGTTATACCGAGATACATGATAATGCCACTTTGTATGACAAGCTTGTGCTTGTTGAACCTGATGCAGATGCAGCCCATTACGCAAAATTGCACCGTATCGCTTTAACCCTGGTGATTCTTGCCCAGGGCATGCCTGCCGTGCATGCAGGAATGGAGTTTATGCGTACCAAGGAAATTCCTGCGGATATACTTGCCCGGAATGTGATACCCTGGGATTTGTACCGGACAAAGGATGGCAAACGCGCATTCAGCCACAACACGTATAATCTGTGCGACCGGATTAATGCACTGGATTGGCAGCGTTGTGCAGAAAACCAGGCGCATGTTGATTTTATGCGCTCCCTTATCCGGCTTCGTCTTGAACATCCCCTGTTCCGCCTCAGAACCGGCGAAGAAGTTGCCGCATCAATCAGCTTTCCTGAAACACATGAGGATATTCTGGCATGGCAGATTGATGGTGTATGTACCGTTGATCGATGGCCGGCTGTGCTGGTTGCCGTAAATATCGGTAAAAAGAGCAGACCGTTGGTACTTCCGGGTAAGCGGGCCGATGTTCGCTGGACAACTGTCTATGACGGACAGCAGTTTTATTTTGATGAGCCCGGCGCCAGCCCTGTCGACAGTCATGGTTCCGGCTCCTGGCTGACCCTGCCGGCGCGGTCGGTGTATATAGTGCGCAGGTTGTAGCAAGACGTTATGACTGTACTCCCGCAGCCATTTTTGGTATATTTTTGTTCTGTTAAGGAGAATATTGTTTATGAATAAACCAGCCTTCCGGTTTGAGGAAGACGATGAAGAAAAGAACTGTGAACGGACCGAAGAGGGAATGGATCCTCTTGCACGCAAATTCTTGAAAACCAGACAGATTCTGTTGTCCGGTGAAATCAACAAAGCCCTGGCTGAAAAGGTTGTGCGTCAGCTTCTCGTTCTGGAAGCCGATTCTGATGAGCCTATAAAGGTTTTTATTGATTCTCCCGGCGGAGATGCTGATGCAGGGTATGCAATTTTTGATATGATGCGCTTTATCAATGCCCCGGTATATACAATAGGCATGGGACTGGTTGCAAGCGCAGGTTCAATCATACTGCTTGGGGCTCCGCTTGAGCGGCGGTTTGGGCTGCCAAACAGCCATTATCTGATTCATCAGCCCCTTTCCGGAATTAAGGGTGTAGCTACCGAGATTGAAATTCATGCCCTGGAGCTGGAAAAAATGCGGGTACGCATAAATGAGCTGATATCTGCTGAAACCGGCCAGTCCCTGGACAAGGTTACCCGTGATACGGACAGGGATTTCTGGATGAGTGCATCCGAAGCCTGTGACTACAAGCTGATTTCAGGGGTTATAACCCGCCGGTCTGAATTACCGCAGTAAAAAAAAAAGAAGCCCGTCTGGCTTATCGGTCAGACGGGCTTTTCTTATCAGGCCTGTTTCTGCCTGTAACGCTGTTACCGGCGGAATTTGGCAAAGGTTGCCATTCCTGCAAAGCGGGCTGTTGTGTCCAGCTCATCTTCAATGCGCATCAGCTGGTTGTATTTAGCAACACGGTCGCTGCGGCTCATGGAACCTGTTTTGATCTGTCCTGTTTCCAGGGCTACTGCCAGATCGGCGATAAACGAATCTTCTGTTTCACCGGAACGGTGTGACATGACAGCTGTGTAGCCGGCATTCTGTGCCATTCTGACGGCGTCTATTGTTTCGGTTACGGTTCCAATCTGGTTGAGTTTGATCAAAATAGAATTACAGGCTTTTTCGCGGATTCCCCGTTCAAGCCGTGTCGTATTGGTAACAAAGAAATCATCACCGACAATCTGTACTTTCTGGCCCAGTTCGGCAGTCATGCGCGCATAACCTGCCCAATCGTTCTGATCCAGAGGATCTTCAATCGAAATGATCGGATACTTTGCTACCCATTTTTTGTAGATATCAATCATCTCTTCTGCCGAGAACAGTTTGGAAGGGTTCGATTTCCAGAATTTGTACCCTTTACGGTCGCCTGCATCAAAGAGTTCACTTGCGGCGCAATCGAGGGCGATCATTACATCCTCGCCCGGCCGGAACTTTGCCTTTTCGATTGCCTTCATGATGTAATCAAGGGCTTCCTCGTTGTCAATATTCGGTGCGAAGCCGCCTTCATCACCTACGGATGTGGCCAGTCCTGCATCTTTAAGTATTGATTTAAGAGCGTGAAAAACTTCTGCACTGATCCGGACCGCTTCACGGATTGATTCAGCACCAGCCGGCATGATCATAAATTCCTGGAAATCAATCTTGTTATCCGAGTGCTGCCCGCCGTTTATGATATTTGCCATTGGCAGGGGCATCAGCATGGTATGTGCTCCGCCCAGGTATCGGTACAGCGGAATTCCCAGTGAATCGGCAGCAGCCCGGGCTGTGGCCATTGAAACACCCAGAATGGCGTTTGCGCCAAGTTTGCTTTTATTCTCTGTTCCGTCGATATCCAGCATCAACTGGTCAACTCCAGCCTGGTCCAATGCGTCCATCCCGTCCAGTTCTTCGGAAATTACATCGTTAACCTGTTCAACAGCTTTGAGAACACCCTTTCCAAGATAGCGTGCCTTGTCGCCGTCGCGCATCTCCAGGGCTTCGTGTTCCCCTGTTGATGCGCCTGATGGTACGGCTGCCCTGCCGTGACTTCCATCTTCCAGGTATACGTCTACCTCTACCGTGGGATTGCCGCGTGAATCAAGAATTTCACGGCCATCTATGAATGCAATAGTGCTCATTCCCTGTTCCTCCTGTTTTTTATTCCGGGTGATGAATAACGTGCTGTTAATCAGCACCCTGCTCATCCGTTTTGATTCCGTGCGGAATCAGCTTCTGTCTTCTTTATAATAAGAGTATTCCATGGTAAAATCAAATTGTATGGAATTTGATTTGAATCGCGAGTCGATCGACGAGATTATTTTCTCCATGGAAGATCAATCCAGCCGTTATGTATGGGATGCCCATGAGAACCGCTGTGTACCTGTTTCGGCCGAAACGAGCGGTGATGATACTGGCCGTTACTATTCTATCCCGTTATGGGATTCGTTCAGCGGTTACCGCATGATGGACCGCTTTGTTGCCCGGCTGCGGAATCCGGTTGCACGTGAAGAATTGCGGACAGCATTGGCAGGTGGTCATGGAGTATTCAGAAATTTTAAAAATATCCTTCATGATCATCCCGAAGTGGAAAAACTGTGGTTTCACTTTAAGGATCGCGAGATGCGCGGTATTGTCCTGGACTGGTACAACAATCTGCGGGAGTTCTGGGGACTGGAACACATTGGCAGCGAGCCTGATGAAACTGATGATATCTTGATGGACGATTTTGTGTTCAGAGGCTGCGCATCTGATGATCTTGATCGCGTTCAGCTGTTGATTGACAGCGCTGCACAGGATCTTGCCGGTTTGCTTCCCGGATCTGATGCCGATTTGCCCGAAGTTTGCCCTCCGGCTTTGGGTGCTGCGCTTTTAAACTTGTGCCGGCGTCTTGCTGCTGATGACCCTGCAGATGGTCAGCATTGTGTGTTGGCTGAAACCGTTGATGGCGAAAATGCAGGCTGTGTGCTTTCTGCAGTCCTGGGTGCTGATGCATCCGCGGCACATATATCGGCCTTGACTGTCCTTCCGGAATACCGGGGTTTGGGGGTTGGTACCCGTCTACTGGAAATGACGGTGTCCTGGTGGGCAGAACACGGCTGTACCTGGCTTATTTTTGATTCTCCGGTTGTACCCCAGCTTTTTTTACCTGTTTTGCGGCGTATGGGTTTTCGCCAGATCGGACAGGTGTCAGTGCTTCATCTTGGCTCTGATGCCGGCATTGAGCAAATTGACTATTTATGAGAAAATGAAAATCAGGAGAGTTTTATTGTGGCAGAAAACAGAAACATGACAGTAAATGAGGATCAAATTCTTTCCTTTCTTCAAGATACTGTAGCCCGGATCAGGATAGATGAAGATCCTGTGGAGCTTAATGTATACCGCCGGTTGTTCCGGAAGGGTGTCCCGCTAACTCTGCGCTCCTATTTCGCTGCCTGGATTCTAAAACAGCTTCAATCCGGACAACGGATTCAGTTGGACACTTCGCGCAGCGGTAACGGCCGCAGTGCATCCCCGGATCGCCGCGGACGTCAGGATCGTCAGGGCAGAATGACTGAAGGGCGTTCGAAACGCGATGCGCAATCATCCCGACAGGACAGACAAAATCAGCGTACAGAAAAAGCGAATCGGCCGGAAGAATCCCGCACTGCAGAAGTTCGGGTTGCAGAACCCCGTCCTGTTCTTCCCGAAAGTGAAGCAACCACCCTTTTTGTAAGTATTGGCCGGAACCGGCGGGTGTACCCCCGTGATCTTGTCGCCCTTGTAGTTCAAACCGCCGGTATTGACCGTGACCATATCGGCGAGATTCGGGTTCTTGACAACTATTCCTTTGTACAGGTTTTGACTGTTGATGCCGAGGCCGTTATTGCTGCTTTGAATGAATTCGAGTACCGCGGACGCCGTCTGGCTGTCAGTTATTCACGCAAGAGGGAAGAAGCGCCGGCAGAAAAAATTGTTGATGACAGCCTGTCAGGGGATTCCTGGACAGATACTGATCCGGAAACTGAATCAGATACTGATTCCTTTGAGCCGGATAATCCGGAAACGGATGACCTTTCACAGGACTGACAGCGGGAGACGCACAAAAAGGGTGTCTCGACCCTGCTAACGGAAGCTTCCAAAAGCTGTTATATGAATAATCAGATAGATAACAGCGACATTGAGAAGAACTCCTGCAGTATATAAAAGACCGGTACCTGCTGTGTACCGGTTCTTTTTTTTTGCATTATGCTTTTTTGCTGCGTGGGTCAGAATAAGTCCGGGCGGGCACCAGGGCAGCGCCTTGCCAATGATCCCGAGCAATGCCGCAATCGCAGCAGGCCGCAGTGCGGGATCGGCGGTAAAACGCAGTAACAGGGCAAACTCTGCGAAAATGGTGACAGCTACTGCATAGGGAACTACAGGATTGGCCTCTGTGCTTTCTGTATACAGCTTGCCGTCCTTCGGCAGTCTTGCAGGTTCACCGTCCGGTCCCGGAAGAATAACCACCGGTTTTTCACGTTCTGAACTGTCCCTGGCATACAGGATCAGGGCATCACGGGTCATACGGTGAACTACAGACCAGCGGACACGGATAAGCGCCCGCTGGTGATCCCAGATATAAAACCTGGTTCCTGACGGAAGAATAGTTATTATTTCCTGTCCCCGGCGGCACTGCAGGGAGCCTTCAACAGTAACAGCCTGAAAACGGATTTGCGAGGGAGGGGACTGTGTAAGGAAATTCCACAAGATACGTCTGTGGTGTCTTCGGATGTATAACCCGATAAGCGGTACGGCTATATAGCCGGCAAGGGCAAGAATGGCGGTCAGCACAAAGGCTGTAATCATCGCAGACTCCTTTTCCCGATAGTACTGTTCCGGTATACTGACCGGCATGGAAATACTCAAGATTACCGGCGGACCGCTGGCTGTTAATACCTGGCTTCTGCCCTCCGGCTCTGACCGGCTTGTAATTGTTGATCCCGGTGCCCAGGTACGGAGCATTATTGCCGCTGTCGAGCGAAGCGGCCGGACCCCTGAATCGATCTGGCTTACCCATGGCCATTTTGACCATCTTGGTGCCCTGCAGGGCCTTATGCAGCACTGGAGCAACCTGAAGCTGGCTATCCATCCTGCCGACGGTACCTGGCTGGGCAGCGGTGCGTTGGCCAGGCACAAAGCCTTTATATCCGGTCTTGGATGGGGTTCGCTTGTTTCAGGATATACCGGAGAACTGCCGGAAGCAAGTCTTTTTCTGGAAAACGGGATGGAGTTGTCAGGCTGGAAAATTATTCACACTCCGGGGCACAGTCCCGGTTCGGTCTGTTTTTATAATGAAGCTGGATCAGTTTTGGTCAGCGGAGACACCTTGTTTGCTGACGGGATAGGCCGCAGTGATGGACCCGGCGGGTCGCAGCAGAGCCTGTACAGCAGTCTTTCCCTCATTTTGGAGCTGCCCGATTCCACACGGGTTTTACCCGGTCACGGGCCGGAAACCACCATCGGCCGGGAACGGGAAAACCTGCGCTGGATATCAGCGGGTTGAGGCAAGGGATTCCGAGATACTGAACGCGTGATCACCGAGTTTTTCGATACTGCGGACAATATCGATATACAAAAGCTCGGAACGGACATCCGCTCCGCCTTCAAGGCGTTTGCGGGCGACCTTTTTCAGGTTTTTGCGGAATTGGTCGATCTGTGACTCCATAAAACGGGCCTGCTCCTGTTCTTCCCGGGTTAAGGGCCTGTTCAGGTGACTGTGCACAAAGTTGATAAAACGGTCTGCAATTTCCATATAGGGCTTGAGGCGTTTCATATCATCCTCACGCAGATCCATTTTTTTAAGAACGCTGCGCTGAAGCTGCAACGCAAGTCCGTATATATCGTCTGTCATGCTTTCAAGGTCGTCAACGATGCGGATCATCAGCCGTACATTGTGCTGGGCTTTTTCCGACAGGGGCAGCTGGGAGGTATGTACCAGATAGCGGGACAGTTCTTCCTGCATCTGGTCTGCGTATGTCTCGTTGTTGCCAAGATCAACGACAATGTCCGGCAATTCCTGCGAGAAACGGTCATCGATCAGTTTTTCCAGTTGAAGGAACATTTTTTGGACAAGCTGGGACATGGAAAGGATTTCCCGTTCTGCCCGGAAGATATGGGCTTCAGCGTTTTCCTTGATTCCGGAAACCGCAAAATCCAGTTTGTACGTATCCGGCGCATCATGATCACCAGGTTTGATGAGGTGTTCAACCAGCTTTGCAATGTGATTGACAAAGGGCAGGAAGATCAGGGTGTTTATTACGTTGAACATGGTGTGAAGGACTGCAAGATGGGTGGTAATATTTCCTGGATCGCAGGTTTTTCCGGGAACAAGTAATTCGACCAGATGAAGGAACGGGGTGAAGAAGATCATGGCCAGAAGGGTTCCGGTTGTATTGAACAATACGTGGACCGCTGCTGCCCTGCGGGCGTTGACCCGTGTGCCGATGGAGGCCAGGACCGCATCGATGGTCGTGCCGATATTACTTCCGAGAATCATTGCCGCAGCGAAGGGCCAGGTAAGCAGGCCCTTGTTCGCCAGTGTCAGGATAACCACTGTTGTTGCGCTGGATGAGTGCAGCAGAATGGTCAAGGCGATACCGGCCACCACCCCGACAATCATGCCGAGCAAGCCCTTGTCTGCAAAAAAGGCCAGGAATTCTACCTGGTCGGCGGACACATTCGGAATGGCCTTTGAAAGGATGTCCAGACCCATGAACAAAAGGCCGAAGCCCATCAGCGCATCTCCCAGTCCTTCCTTTTTAAGGCGGCGGAAGAAGGTCAAAAAGTAACCGAGTCCAAAAACCGGTAAGGCGATGACTGCCAGTTTAAATTTGAAACCGATAAGGGAGGCTATCCAGGCTGTTACGGTTGTTCCGATATTGGCTCCAAAGATAACACCGATGGCCTGGGTAAGGGTCAGAAGTGCGGCATTGACAAAGGAAACAGTCATTACCGTGGTGGCACTTGATGACTGGACAAGGGCTGTTACCCCGATACCGGTCAAAATAGCCATGATCCTGTTTCCGGTCATCATACCCAAAATGCGGTGAAGGCCGTCACCTGCGCTTTTTTGAATACCGTCGCTCATCAGCTTCATGCCGAAAAGCAGAAGCCCGAGGCTGCCGATTATTTGAAACACAATACCTGCTATTAACATGTTTTTAACATATCAGAATCTGTGTGCCTATTCAATGGACGGAATCCGCGCTATTATCGTTTTGTATGAACAAGATGTATGTATTGTGCGGACTTCTTATTCTTGCCGCCCTGACTGCCTGCTCCGGCCGATCTGATGCTGAACCCGATTATTTTGAACTGCCTGTACAGGCGCGCCCCCCTGCAGATCACCGGGTGCTGGTTTTTTTGGGACCGGGATATTCCGGTAATGAAGTGGTAGTTGACGCACTTGATTCCCTGTTCGGCCTGGATGAAAGCGAAGGCCTGATTACCCTTTTACCGTATCCTGAATCCCTGCAGGTCAGCGGCCGTGTGCGCTGGTCCCGCCTTGTTGAATATCTGGATTCCAACGAGGTAACTGCCCTTGTTCTGGTGGGGGCCGAAGAGCTTGCCGGCAGAATTCTTGCCGGCCGGGATCAGGCAACAGAAAAAACTATTATCTCGATTATCCCTGAGGGTGAGCCGCTTGCTGCCCAGGCCGCCTCTTTTTTGGTTGTTTCTCCTGCAGCCCCCGCAGACCTGTTGACAGATGAATCCGCGTATCAGCTTTCAGAGGCAGAACTTGTTTTTTTGACGGTGTCAGCGGTGCTTGCGGCCGAAGAGCGTCAGGAAGGCGATATCCCTTCGGATCGCTGGCTCCTTGCTTCCCGCCGCTCTGTAAAACTCCTGAAGCTGAACGAGTCGCCCTTTTCTGCGGAGCATGCGGCATGGCGTGATCCTGAAACAGGGTTACGGGCCAGAAATCATCTTGTTCTTGACCGCCGCAGGAACGAGCTGTGAATTCCCTGCATCAGCTGCCGTCCGGTTTATTCGGCAGTGTTGAAGCCGTTGCCTCCCTGGAATCAGCCCCGAAGTCGCGGCTTCTTGTTGTATCGGATACCCACGGACACTATGACCTTTTTGAGGCCATAGTGAGCCAGTTCGGCCCTGAATGCGATGCCCTGCTTTTTGCCGGCGACGGAATGTGGGATGTTATCCAGTATCTGGAAAACGCCTGGCTGGATGACAGACTGAGGTCAGCACTGCCGTCTGTTTTGGCATTTGTTGCAGGAAACGGCGACGGTGATCAGTACCGTATAAGCCTGCCGGAATCCGAACCTGATTTCCCCGGGGGAAGTGTTCCCGGGGGAAGTGCTCCCGGGGCACCGGTACAGGTCTTGCCCCGTCAGATTATCAGGGCGAGCGGTACTTCAATAGTCCTTGTTCACGGACATCGTCATTCGGTCGAATTCGGTTTTGATATGCTCGTTGAGTCTGCCAGGGCACAGGAATGTTCTGTATGCGTATTCGGCCACACCCATGTTCCGTATGCCGAAGAATTTGCACACATCACTCTTGTTAATCCGGGCAGTCCGGCGCGTCCCCGGGGGCATTCACTGCCGGGTTTCGGAATTCTTGAGCTTGAAGCTGCCGCTGCCCGCCCGCATGTTGAATTTATAGTGGTCCGGGACCGCTTGCGCGGCGGCTATGCTTTTGATACCACCTATATGGCATAGCGAAGCCCCTTACATAACCTTCGCAAGAAATTCGCGTGTTCTGGCCTCTTTCGGGTTTCCGAACAGCTCCTGCGGGGAGCCCTGTTCCAGAATAATCCCTTCATCCATAAAGAGAATCCTCGTTCCAACTTCACGGGCAAAGGCCATTTCATGGGTTACAACACCCATCGTCATGCCGCTGGCGGTCAGGTTTTTCATTACAGAAAGGACTTCGCCGACCATTTCCGGGTCAAGGGCGCTGGTCGGTTCATCAAACAGCAGTACCTTCGGCTGCATTGCCATAGCCCTTACAATGGCTATGCGCTGTTTTTGTCCGCCTGAAAGCTGGGCCGGGTGAGCATTGATCTTGTCCATCAGACCGACCTGCTCAAGCAGGTTGCGGGCGACAGACTCTGCTTCCTCACGGGAAAGACCTTTAACCTTCATGGGAGCAAGAATGATGTTTTCAAGCACTGTCATATGCGGAAAAAGATTAAAATGCTGAAATACCATGCCCATTTCCCGTCGGTGGGCATCAAGCCCCCCGTGCTTCCATTCCGAGCGATCGGTTATTTCGACACCGTCAAAAAAGATTTTTCCGGCTGTCGGGATCTCGAGCAGATTAAGACAGCGCAAAAAGGTGCTCTTACCTGAACCGGAGGGGCCGATTATTACGACAACCTCGCCCTGATCTATATGCTCATCAATGTTTTTCAGAACTTTCAGTTTTCCGAAATTCTTCGTCAGTCCTTCAACCTTAATCATGGGTGCGCATCCTTTTTTCGACATAGGCCAGCAGTTTTGAAAGAGGGAAGGTCAGCATGAAGTATACTGCGGCTACTACCAGCAGGGGTTCAAAGGGCTGAAAGGTGTTTCCCCGCACCGTATTGGCCTTGTACATCAGATCGCCGATACCGATGATCGACACGATCGAAGACTCCTTGATCACAACTACGAATTCATTGCCCAGGGTAGGAAGTACATTGCGGAAGGCCTGGGGGATGATGATGTGCCAGAAGGTTTTCAGGTAGGACAGACCCAGAGAGCGGGCGGCTTCGCTTTGGCCCTTATCGATGGATTGTATGCCCGAGCGGAATATTTCGCACACATAGGCTGCCGAGTTGATTCCCATGGTGATGACGCCGGCCATAAAATCTGCGAAGTTGACGCCCAGAAACCGGCTGAGGGCCGGAATGTCGGGAAAGCGGATGCCGACTGCAGGCAGGCCGTAATAAATGATAAAGAGCTGCACCAGAAGAGGGGTCCCGCGGATAATTTCTACATAGGCGGTGCCCACCAGCCGGAGGGGGCGGTATTTGCTTACTCTGAACACAGCCAGTACCAGACCGATCAGTACGCCGGTTACCACAGCCAGCAGTGCAAGCAGAATTGTGTTTTTTGCCCCGATAAGGTAAAACTGCCAGTATCTGGCCAGAAAGTCGAATCTCATGTCTGCTTTTATACCGTACCTTCATACAATAATCCAGATGTTTTTTCGCAATCCTGCCACATATTCGATATTTATGCATAAAAATGTAATTTTTTTGCATAAATAAGCATCAAAGGTCTAGACAAATTTCGCTTCGGTCGGCATTCTGTACGTCAGATAATCCAGTCAGTTTGTAGCTTGCCAGCATGAACCGGATCCCCACCGCGAACGCAATGATGTGTACCGCCGGGGCCGGTTTTGTCGTGTCCGCAGCTTTGGCCAGGAGAGAGGAGTAAACAATGTCGTTTGTAAAGCGTCCTGAAAAGTACGGGTTATACGATCCCGCCTTCGAAAAAGAAAACTGCGGCGTCGGTTTCGTGGCCCATATCAAAGGCCAGCGCAGCCATAGCATCATCGAAGACGCCAGTCATATATTGTGCCGTATGGATCACCGCGGTGCCCGCGGTGCCGAAGTGAATACCGGAGACGGGGCCGGCATGCTGACCGCCCTGCCTCATGATTTTCTGGTCAAGGTTGCGAAAACCGACATCGGTGTAACTCTGCCTGCAGAGGGTGCGTATGCTGCAGGCATTGTGTTTCTGCCTTTCAAGGCATCCGACCGCATGGCCTGCAAAACCCGTGTTGAGCGGATCGTTGCCGAACATGGACAAACCCTGCTCGGCTGGCGCCCGGTACCGGTAAACAACAGCGGACTGGGTCCTTCGGCCCTGGCCAGCGAGCCGGTTATGGAGATGCTTTTTATCGGCGCTGCAGGCGTTGCCGATCCTGAATCCTTCGACCGCACCCTCTTTCTTATCCGCAAACAGGCGACCCACCTCCTGCGCGGCAGGGCCTATGATGCAGACCATCATTTTTATATGTGCAGTCTGTCGTGCCGGGTAATGGTTTACAAGGGTATGCTTGCTCCGGACCAGCTTATGACCTACTTTCCGGATCTGAGCGATCCTGATTACACCACCCATCTTGCGATGGTGCATTCCCGGTTTTCCACCAATACCTTCCCGTCCTGGGATCGTGCCCAGCCGCTTCGCTTTATGGCTCATAACGGTGAGATAAACACCCTGCGTGGAAACATTAACAAGATGCTGTCCCGCCAGGGCCGCCTGGATAGCCCGCTTATCGGCGAAAACCTGTATAAGGCCTTTCCGATCACCGAACCCGATCTTTCGGATTCCGGTAATTTTGATAACGTGCTTGAACTCCTGCTGGCCGGCGGACGCAGTCTGCCCGAGGCTGTTATGATGATGATTCCCGAAGCCTGGGAAAACCACACATCGATGAGCCCCTCAAAAAAGGCATTCTATGAATTCCACAGTGCAATGATGGAGCCCTGGGACGGCCCTGCGTCAATTTCGTTTACCGACGGACACTATATCGGCGCTGTTCTTGACCGTAACGGCCTGAGACCCAGCCGCATTTACCTTACCAGCGACGATCTGGTTATCATGGCCAGCGAAGTCGGTGTGCTTCCGATTGAACCCGAACGGGTTATCCGCAAGACCCGTCTGCAGCCCGGCAAGATGTTTCTGGTTGACTTCAAGGCCGGGCGGATTATCGGCGATGAGGAGATCAAAGCCCGGGTTACCGGCGCCCGCCCCTATGCACAGTGGCTTGACACCGGCGTCCTCCGCCTGAAGGAGCTCCCCTCCGCAGAAGCTGTTCCACCTGCCTCCCCCGATACCCTGCGCCGCCTGCAGCGCAACTTCGGTTACACCCTCGAAACAATCAACATGCTTTTAAAGCCGATGGTAGAAAACGCTCAAGAGGCACTTGGTTCCATGGGCAACGACACCCCCCTGGCTGTACTTTCTGCGAAGTCGCGCCTCATCTATGACTACTTCAAGCAGCTGTTCGCCCAGGTAACCAATCCTCCCATCGACTCCATCCGCGAAGATATCATTATGAGCCTTGAGTCCTTTATTGGTCCTGAAAACAATCTGCTTTCGACCGAAGAGGGCAACTGCCGGCGCCTGCGCCTTAAATATCCGGTGCTCACCAATGCCGAACTGGCCTCGCTTCGCCATTTAGACAGTGCCGGCTGGAAAAGCCGTGTCATAGACATCACCTTTAACTGGCATAAAGACGGAGCAGCCCTGACAGCAGCTCTTAACCGCATCCAGGACGAGGCCGAGCGGGCTATTGCCGACGGTTATGCCCTGGTTATCCTTTCTGATCGCGGTGTGGACCGCGACCGGGCTCCCATTCCTGCCCTGCTTGCAGTCGGTGCGGTGCATCAGCATCTGGTGCGCCTTTCCAAGCGCGGTCAGATCGGCATCGTTCTGGAATCTGCCGAGCCTCGCGAGGTGCATCATTTCTGCATGCTTAGCGGCTACGGCTGCGATGCGGTAAACCCCTACCTGGCCTTTGAAACCCTGTGGCAGCTAGCTGCAGAGCAGAAGTTCGAAAAGACCTTTGATGCACGGCAAATCGAAGAAAACTACATCAAGGCTGTTGCAAAGGGTATGCGCAAGGTCTTCGGCAAGATGGGTATTTCCACCCTGGAATCCTATAAAAGCGCCCAGATTTTCGAAGCGGTTGGACTGTCTTCAGAGGTCATGAACCGCTGTTTTACCGGAACCTCAAGCCGTATCGGCGGAGCAGGCTTTGCCGAGCTGGCCGGCGAAATTGCCCTGCGCCAGGAAGCAGCCTGGCCGGAGCGTGACCCCAATATTTTTGATGATGTCCGTTCCTCCGGTGATTTCCATGTCCGCTCGGGCGGTGAAAAACACATGTGGGATCCTGAGTCTATTGCCGATCTGCAGATAGCCTGTCGGCAAAAAGATCCTGCTGCCTGGAAACGGTTCTCCGACCGCCAGAATGCCCGTTCCACCGAGCAGGCGACTATCCGCGGTCTGCTGCGTTTCCGTTCTGCCGGAGCAGACGGCAAGCCTTTTTCACCGGTACCGCTTTCCGAAGTTGAGCCGGCTTCAGAAATAGTCAAACGGTTTGTTACCGGAGCCATGAGCTACGGTTCCATTTCGCTTGAAGCTCATCAGACCCTCGCTATAGCCATGAACCGGCTCGGAGGCAAGAGCAATACAGGCGAAGGTGGCGAGGATCCTGCCCGCTTCAAGCCTCTTCCTGATGGGGATTCGCTCCGCAGCGCCATCAAGCAGGTTGCATCGGGCCGCTTCGGGGTGACAATCGAATATCTTGTCAATTCAGACGAGATACAGATCAAGATGGCCCAGGGTGCCAAGCCCGGCGAGGGCGGGGAGCTTCCCGGTCACAAGGTGGATGAATACATCGCCCGTACCCGGTATTCAACTCCGGGTGTCGGCCTTATCAGTCCGCCTCCCCATCATGATATTTATTCAATCGAGGATCTTGCCCAGCTGATCTTTGACCTTAAAAACGCAAATCCCCGCGCCCGCATCTCGGTAAAGCTTGTTTCGGAGATTGGTGTTGGAACTATCGCTGCCGGCGTTGCCAAGGGTCATGCTGATCACATCCTTGTTTCCGGCCATGACGGCGGTACAGGAGCGTCTCCTTTGACCGGTGTTAAAAACGCAGGTCTTCCCTGGGAGCTCGGTATTGCGGAAACCCATCAGACTCTGGTGATGAACGACCTTCGCTCCCGTGTCATCCTGCAGACCGACGGACAACTCAAGACCGGCCGGGATGTGGTTATCGCCGCTATTCTCGGTGCCGAGGAGTGCGGGTTCTCAACCGCACCTCTTATAACCATGGGTTGTGTGATGATGCGAAAATGTCATAACAACACCTGCCCGGTAGGAATCGCCACCCAGGACAAGACCCTGCGCGGCCGCTTTGCAGGGAAGCCGGAATACGTAGAAAACTTCTTTTACTTTGTTGCCGGGGAGATGCGTTCTATCATGGCATCGCTCGGCATCCGCACCTGGAATGAATTGATCGGACGTGTAGACCTTCTTGAGCAGGATGATTCCGTCAAGACCTGGAAGAGCAGGGGAGTGGATCTGTCTGCCCTTCTGGTTCCTGCCCGCAGAAAAACCCCTGATGCACCGGTGTACAAAACAATCGAACAGGATCACGGTCTTGAAACAATCCTTGACCGCAGACTGATTG
Organism: uncultured Treponema sp.; assembly: GCA_964641135.1. Lineage (GTDB taxonomy): Bacteria > Spirochaetota > Spirochaetia > Treponematales > Treponemataceae > Teretinema. The sequence goes on from CAZXJV010000004.1 coordinate 23,917, forward strand.
AGAAGTGCCGTCCTGCTATCGAAGAGGGGAGCCCTGTTACCATAGATGAGACGATCATCAATACAGACCGTGCAGTCGGCACCATGCTCAGTCATACCATCGCATTGAAGAATGCCAACGCAGGTCTGCCTGAAGGCAGCGTGAAGGTAAACTTCACCGGAACCGCCGGTCAGAGCTTCGGCGCCTGGCTTTCATCGGGTGTAACTTTCAATCTTACCGGTGACGCGAATGACTATGTTGGGAAGGGTCTGTGCGGAGGAAGATTGATTATCAGTCCGCCCGGGGCTTCTTCTTTCAAACCGAGCGAAAACATCATCATCGGAAACGTCGCCTTTTACGGTGCTACCGCCGGTGAAGGTTATATCCGTGGTATTGCCGCAGAGCGTTTCTGTGTGCGCAATTCCGGGGCACGGGTTGTTGTCGAGGGTGTCGGTGATCACGGATGTGAATACATGACCGGCGGACGCGCTGTAATTCTCGGACCCACAGGGCGTAACTTCGCAGCTGGTATGTCAGGCGGTATCGCCTGGGTCTGGGATCCGGACGGCAAGCTTGCCGCTCAGTGCAACACCGGCATGGTCTCCCTTGAGGAGCCTGAGGCTGGAGAATTCGCAGAGATACAGGAGATGATCCGCAATCATCAGGCTTATACCGGTTCTGATGTTGCCGCGGCTATTCTTGGCGACTGGGAAAACAGCCGGAAGTCCTTTGTGAGGGTAATCCCCGAAGACTACAAGCGGGTACTTTCCGCTCAGAACAAGGAGGCCGTCAATGGGTAAGACAACAGGATTTCTTGAGTATACACGGCATAAGGCTCCCTGGCGGGCACCCGGGCAGCGCATCCAGGATTTTAATGAGTTCACGCTGCCTCTTGATCCCCGGGAGCGCCGTGAGCAGGGCGCCCGGTGTATGGACTGCGGTGTTCCATTTTGCCAGTCCAGTTACGGCTGTCCGGTTGATAACCTGATCCCCGAGTGGAACGACCTTGTATACCGCGGGCGGGGTGAAGAAGCCTTCAAGCGGTTGATGAAAACTAATAATTTTCCCGAGGTTACCGGCCGCGTCTGTCCCGCTCCCTGTGAAGGAGCCTGTGTGCTGGGTATCAACCAGCCGGCGGTTACTATCAAGGATAACGAATGCTTCATTATCGATCAGGCCTGGGAACAGGGCTGGATGAAGCCGAATCCGCCTGCCTTCCGTACCGGGAAAAAGGTTGCTGTAATCGGGTCCGGTCCTGCAGGACTGGCTGCTGCCGATCAGCTGAACCGGGCCGGTCACGAGGTCACTGTTTTTGAACGCGCTGACCGGGCGGGCGGACTATTGATGTATGGAATTCCCAATATGAAGCTGGACAAGGCTCTTCTGCAGAGGCGCCTTGATATCATGTGTGCCGAAGGCGTTGTGTTCAAAACCGGTACAGCTGTCGGGTCTCCCGATGACAGTCATCAGCATTCAGTTGAGCCTTCGGCCTTGCTGAGGGAATTCGATGCCGTCCTCGTTGCTTCCGGTTCTACCCGCCCGCGCGACCTTCCTGTTCCCGGCAGGGACCTTTCCGGAATTCATTTTGCCATGGAATATCTTACCGGAAATACCAAGAGTCTTCTTGATTCCAATTTCGCAGACGGGCAGCGCATTGATGCTGCCGGTAAAAAGGTAATCGTGATCGGCGGCGGTGACACGGGTAATGATTGCATCGGCACTGCAGTCCGGCAGGGCTGTACTGCTGTTGTTAACTTTGAGGTGCTTCCCCGTCCTCCCGAGGAGCGAACTGCCGATATGCCCTGGCCCACCTTTCCTCGAACCTTCAAGGTTGACTACGGGCATTCCGAAGCGGAAGCAGCCTTCGGCAGCGATCCCCGCGAGTATGCCATCCTTACCAAAGAATTCGTAGATAACGGAGCAGGCGCTGTGAAGGGCGTACGGACTGTCAGGGTGGAATGGTACAAGAATGAATCCGGCCAATTCGCCATGCGCGAACTTCCGGGAACTGAAGAATACTTTGAAGCTGACCTGGTATTCCTTGCTCTCGGTTTTCTCGGCCCTGAACAGCCTCTCCTGAATGGACTGGGTGTTGAGGTTGACGGCCGGGCTAACGTCAAGGCTGAATACGGACGCTTTGCCACCGGTGTTCAGAAGGTCTTTGCAGCAGGTGACGCACGGCGCGGACAGTCTCTGGTCGTCTGGGCCATCAATGAAGGCCGGGGCGCTGCCCGTGAGATTGATACCTTCCTTATGGGTAAAAGCTGGCTTCCCTGACGCTGCAACCCTTACTGCTGATGACCGGGCCGGTTAAGTCCCGGTCATCATTTTTTTGGAAGGGTCTCCATAAGCAGATTCAGTATCCTTTTTTGTTAAAACACACAAAGTGAAGTATACTTTCAACCATGAAACTTACTTCATGGTTCAGATGTATAAGTGCGGTGGTACTGGTATCGGTAAGCCTTGCGGCTTTTTCTTCTTGTGTAACAGAACCCACACGGCGCCGTGGCAGTTTAAGCGATGCCATGGACAAGTCACGCGATGACCATGAAGGCAGCAGGACTGTCCCAAGCGAACCTGCCTGGCCGGATACTCCGGATTATCAATCCCCACAGCGGTCCCCTTCTGTTCCTGCTGATTATCCCCGGCGGGTTGATGACACTGAACCGATAGTCAGTGGTCCTGTGCACATGTGGCTGGGGATACGCGGAGGAAATTCCGAACTTGTTTCCGGTGATTTCGGCAGCCGTTCTGACGGTGATATCTTGTTGATGGGACAGGTGAATTCACATTTCGAAGGAGCGCTGTATGCCGGATACAAGGCCCCCTACCCACGATCCGGTACAGAGCTGCATGCAAGCGTAAAAGATTCAATGGCTATTTTAAAGGCGGGGGTTGAAACCCGCTGGCAGCCTCTGCCCGCGCTGCCTGTTTTCTCTCCATATCTTGCCGGTCAACTTGGCGCCTTCATAATGACCTGGGATTTTAGAAATACCTTGAGTGCTTCAGATGGTGACATTTCCAGTGATTCTTTAACCGGTTTACATCTGGCTTGCGGTTTGGGGGCATACATCCTTAATCTGGAACGGTTCAGGATAGGTGCTTCAATGTATCCTGAAACCATGCTTTTTGGACCTCTGACCAATCAGGGCTTTGATAATGATTATTTTACCAACCTCAGTACCATACGACTCGGGGTTGAACTGTTGGTACGATTTTAGCAGCTCGCAGACTGTCCTTATTGATTCAGCACCCTGGGTACTGCTTCAGGGCACGCAGAAAAACTATATTGGTTTTTCGACGTGCCCTCGCAAATCCTTACAGTATTTGCATTTTTTTTAGAGATCCCCTTCAATAAAAAAAACTTGCTGAAACCTCTTTGCGGGTCTAGAATAAGCCTGTAGTCAGCCCGAGAACTTTCTTTGGCCGGCTTTATGTCCGTTCTGCTTTTCATGTGGAGGAAAAAGTAGATGATGAAAAGGTTTGTTCTTCAAGCGGTCGCGCTGGCAGTTTTTGCCGGTGCAGTAGGTGTAACGGGTTGTTCAAACTCGTTTGTTGGAGATGCGGTCATGGCTGATGATTCGCAGATCCGTGCTGTTGCCCCTTCATGGCCCGTTGTCAAACGGGGTGAAACCTCGGCAGAGGTTCGGGCGTTGCAGTACTTGTTGCGGCAACGCGGTTATTCGGTGACGGCTGACAGTATCTTCGGTGCAGGCACCGAAACAGCCGTTAAATCCTTTCAAAGTGCCAACGGCTTGACAGCTGATGGGGTTGTCGGCAGTGCCACCTGGCCAAAACTTCTGGTAACAGTACGCAGCGGCAGCAATAACGAAGCGGTGAAGGCCGTTCAGCATTTATTGAATTCAAAATATGGACGCAGCCTTGCTGTTGATGGAGCCTTCGGCGCTGCAACAGACAGTGCGTTAAAATCATTTCAGAGTTCAAAAGGCATAACCGCCGATGGTATTGCAGGTTCCACCACCTGGCAGTTTCTTGTCGGTCGCGGCACAAGTTCGGGCGGAGACTTCTGGGATCAGCGAAAAGGTTCCTGGCTTTTCCCGGTTTCCGGTTCTATTCTTGATATAAACGGCGGTGCCAGATTCTTCGGTGCAAACCGCGACGGTGGTGCTCGTGCCCATGCCGGCGTTGATATTGTACCTGTCAGCGGTCCCGGTGCTGCTGTCAGGGCAATGACCAGCGGTACTGTATTGGCATATTATCATTTCTATGCCGGTACCTATGCACTTGAAGTCAAAAACGATGATGGAACCATTATCCGCTACGGTGAAATTACCTCAACCCTCCGGCCCGGTGCCAGGGTCAGCCGCGGACAGAACATCGGTACCATAATACGGAATACCTCCGGCGGTTCATATATGCTGCATCTTGAGGTGTATATGGGTACCACCACCGGTTCGCTGACCAATTCAACAAACAAGACGTATAAGTATGTTCCGTATAAAAACTATCAGCGCCGTTCCGATCTGATAAACCCGATGGGAGTGATAAAGCTGAGATAATCAAGTATTGATAGCAGCAGAAGCGCTTTTTTGTATTAAAAAAAACCCGGAACATACACTTCATGTTCCGGGTTTATACTATCAGTACTCTACCAGTTCAGTAGCTTCAGCTACAAAGCGGTCGATAGAGCCATCTGCAAGAAGTCTGGCAATGCTGTTGTTGATGGCAGCAAGCAGAGTTGCTTCGCCTTTTTTCACCGCGATAGCGGAACCGCCATCATCATCGCTGAAACTGTATGAAGCAAGCATAAGGTCGGGGTTTGCTCCGAGATATGCTTTTGCCACCGGCTTTTCTACAACAACTGCTTCAACCTTGCTGTTTTTGAGTTCCATGATCAGGTCGGGGAGTTTTCCCAGTTCTTTTACCTGGGCATGGGGCTCATCGGTCTGATCCTCAGCAACTCCCTTTATGCGGGTTTTTGCAAGTCCTGCCTGGATGGCGCCGCGCTGGGCACCTATCATTTTATCGGCGAGAGTGCTTACATCAGCGTTATATTTTCCGGCATCTGCCGCGCGGATAAGCACACCGTGCTCTGCATAATAGTAAATATTGGAAAAATCAACGTTCTTGCTGCGTTCGGCAGTAGGTGTCATCCCTGCGATTACAAAATCAATGTTGCCCGAGACAAGGGCTGCCAAAAGGCCATCGAAATCCATATCCTTGATTTCCAGTGTAACGCCCAGATCTTTGGCGATTGCTTCTGCGATAGCAATATCAAATCCGACAATAGTGTTTTTGCCGTCAATTACCACCTGAAACTCGTAGGGCGGGTAATCAGCTGAAGTACCGAGAACGATTTTTCCGGCCGATGCAATACGGTCGAAGGCTCCATCCTGCTGCTTCTTTGCACAGGAGCCCAGTACAAGGGCAGCCGCCATACTGATACAGATCAGTACCAGAATTGTTTTCTTCATTTTTCTTCCTCCACAGTAATTCGGTTCATTCATGAACCGGTCCCAGTATACCTCATATTTCTGATCCAGCGCCAGCGGGAATAGTGGACACCGAAAAAAAAAAACAGGTAATCTGAGCCGCTTGCAAAAACCGCTTTCAGGATCTTCATCACTCTGACAACCGGTGTTTGTGGCAGGAGCAACACAAGAATGCTGGAAACAGGAGTATTGGCCGGGACAAAAACCGGGGAACTAATTGAAGGTGTGGATGGTTTGTACCGTGAGCTGGAAGCAGAGCAGGTTCAGTGGCGTCAAGCCAGTCCCTGGCAGTGTGCAGACGGCTGTGGTCAGTGTTGTGTTGATTTTGAACCCGATGTTCTTGAATCAGAAGCCCTGTATCTTGCCGCATGGCTTCTGGAACATCAGCCTGCCCGTGCCGAGGCTCTTTCCCATGGGCTTTTTGTTTCTCCCCGCCCCGATCCGGACAGAGGATGCCTGTTTTTTAACCCTGATTCACCCTGGCACTGCACTGTATATGAAGGACGTTGTTTTATATGCCGATTATTTGCCTACACCGGGGACCGGGGGAAAGACGGTGCAATCCGCTGGCGACCCTGCAAGTTTTTACCGGATACTGTGTTTTCTGACAGTCTGCCAGCTGTCTCTTCCGAAAAAAAAATAGAACGTAAACCGCAGTATACCGCTGCAGAGTTGCATGAAGCCTTTGGTTCGGCACCTCCGGCCATGAGTGATTTCGCCTCGCGCCTTATAGCTCTTGACCCGGATGGCCTTCATCACAGACGCCCGTTGCGTGAGGCCCTGCCTCCGGCAATCGCAAAGATCCGTATGCTTATGCACTTTGCCTTTCCTCCTCCCGAGCCGAATGCGCCGGCCCCTGAACCGCGTGCCGGGTAAGTCCGTACCTGCCTTAAAGTCCGCTTGCGCAAGCAGACAGGCTGTCAGGTTTTAAACAGGCAGAAATTCTGCCGTAAAAGCTTGCCCGCTTCGTCCCGGCCGTGATACTCTTGCCGACGGAGGAATATAATGTCTCATAAACCAATAGGCGTTTCCGAGAAACCGCCCCTTTCCCGCTGGATTCCGTTAAGTTTTCAGCATGTTTTTGCCATGTTTGGCGCTACCATCCTGGTACCGATTCTGACCGGTCTTAATCCTGCAACAGCACTGTTTACTGCCGGAACCGGTACCCTGCTGTATATCCTGATAACGGGGGCAAAGGTGCCTGCGTTTTTGGGGTCATCGTTTGCATTCATTCCTGCATTAATCGGTATCTCGGCAGCCTACGGAGTAGAGTATGCTCTCGGCGGAGCCCTGGCAGCCGGAATTTTTTACTCAGTAATCGCCGGTGTAATCCGTCTGGTCGGTACCGGCTGGCTTGACCGTGTTCTTCCTGCAGTAGTTATTGGTTCTGTTATTATTGTGATCGGACTTAATCTGGCTCCTGTAGCGATGAACATGGCCATGCGTGTAGACCCCAATAATCCGGAAACCTACTCGCTGGTGTATTTTTCCATCGCCGGTGTAACCCTTGCAGCCGCGATTATCGCAACCATCTTCTTGAAGGGTTTTTTCAATGTAATCCCGATACTGATCGGACTTGCAGTCGGATATATTTTTACCCTTGTTATGGGAGCATTTATTCCGGCCTATGCCATTATCAACTTTAAAACAGTCAGTGATGCTGCATGGTTCACCCGTCCGTCCTTTGTAACGCCGGCCTTCAATCTGATGGCAGTGTTGACCTTTGTAATTGTTTCGCTTGCAACGATTTGCGAACACCTTGGTGATGTAATGGTAACCAGCCGGGTTGTAGGAAAGGATTTTTACAAGGATCCGGGTCTGCACCGCACTCTCCTCGGCGATGGTATTGCGACCGCCTGGGCTGCCTTGTGGGGCGGACCTCCCAACACCACCTACGGTGAGAATATCGGTGTCATGGCCATTACCCGGGTGTATTCTGTGTGGGTTATCGGCGGAGCCGCAGTTATTGCAGTGGTTCTGTCTTTTATCAACAAGGTTGGCGCCATTATCCGCACCATTCCGACTCCTGTCATGGGCGGCATATCAATGCTTTTGTTCGGTATTATCGCTTCATCCGGTTTGAGAACCATCGTTGAAAGCGGGGTAGACTTCAAGTGCAAGCGAAACCTGACCATCAGCTCGGTTATTCTGGTCATAGGTATCGGCGGGGGAACCTTGGCCTTCACTGTGGGGGAAGGACTTAAATTCCAGCTGGCCGGCGTCGCTCTGGCAACTGTGGTCGGAATTTTATTAAATCTGCTGTTGCCCAAAACGCTGGAGATCACTCCCGAGAATTAACTTCCCGGATCCGGCTGACAGATCTGCCGGAGCTTTTGCAGAACGTGTCTGCTGTCAGCAGCAGACACGTTCTGTATTTCTTTTTACAGGAGCACAGATGAGACCAGTATACCGGTTTATTCAACCTGTTTTTGTGTGCCTGATTCTTTCCGTATTGGTTTCTGTCCTTTCTGTCGGCGCAACTGTTACCGCATCCCCTGTGGCCTTCGGCGAAATCTGGGCCTATCTGCTGGACGGTGAAGAACGATTTCTGGAAATAACCATGCCGGTAACAGATGTTGGCTACTTTGGTGCGGGTTTGAATACCTTCGGGAAACTCATCGGAGTACCGAACCGGTCAAAACTTTCATCATGGCCTGGCCGTGTTCATCTTGTTATCGCCGAGACCGGTAATTATTCCTTAACCCATCTTGTTCTTAATCCTGACTATCCGGTTCGTGCCGCTCTTGTGACAGATATTGGTGCTGCTGCAGGCCCCTATGATGGTGTTCAGATCGATTTTGAAGCGGTCCATGCGCGCGATCGGGAGCATTTTATCAGTTTTCTGGCTGAGCTTAAACGGCGGTTGGGGACTAAAACCCTGAGTGTTGCACTTCCGGCACGTTGGCGGCCTGTTGATGATGCCTACGATTATACCCGTATTGCAGCTGTTGTTGACCGTATTATTGTAATGGCCTACGACGAGCACTGGAGCGGCAGCAAGGCCGGTTCAATCGCCTCTCTTGAGTGGTGTGAGCGGGTTGCCCGCTATGCGGAATCATCAATCGGTGACGCCAAACTGGTGATGGGCCTTCCTTTTTACGGCAGGGCATGGGCGGATACAAATCCATCCCGGGCGTACAGGCATTCAACCCTGTCAAATCTGATCTCGGAAAAGGGTATTCAGCGCATCGACCGCAAGGCCGAGATACCCTACTTTGAATATGATCAGCTTGTGCGGGTGCAGGTATATTTTGAGGACCTGCATTCCCTTGTTACCCGTCTTGGTTTGTATAGTCAACACCGGGTGCGCCATGTAGCCTTCTGGCGTCTGGGACAGGAGGATTCTGCCATCTGGAGCCGTTTACGGGTGCTTGAATAATTTTTTTTGTGTAAGGGCCTTATATTCTTGCATAAATCTTCGAAAATCAGTATAAATATACATAGGCTTTGTGTGCAAAGGGGTATACAGGCTACTCCGGTCTTCCGGATATAAGGAGGTAGAGGTATGCCCTTTAACGACACATACGGCATAAATGCGTTTGGCGATTCTGTCATGCGGGAACGGCTTCCCAAGGCCATCTACAAGGAACTGAGGAGCGTTCAGGAAGGACAGTGCGAACTGACCCTGGCCTGCGCCGAAGTAGTAGCCAATGCCATGAAGGATTGGGCCATCGAAAAAGGCGCCACACATTACACCCACTGGTTCCAGCCGATGACCGGCTTGACCGCCGAAAAACATGATTCGTTTATTTCCCCCACACAGGACGGACGTGCTATTCTTGAGTTTTCCGGCAAAGAGCTGATACAGGGTGAGCCCGATGCTTCGAGTTTCCCGTCAGGCGGTTTGCGTGCTACATTTGAAGCACGCGGATATACAGCCTGGGATGTTACCAGTCCTGCTTTTATCACCGAAGAAGGCAATGCTGTCACCCTTGTAATACCCACTGCCTTTATTTCCTATAACGGTGAAGCTCTTGATAAAAAGACACCCCTGTTGCGTTCAATGGAAGCTGTCAGTGACCAGGCTATGCGTGTATTGCGCGCACTGGGCAATACAACAGCACACCGTGTTATTTCTTCCGTGGGTCCCGAGCAGGAATACTTTCTGGTTGATGAAGAATACTATCAGGCACGCCAGGATCTCCGGTTTACCGGACGCACCGTTTTTGGTGTGCTTCCCCCGAAAGGCCAGGAGCTTGAAGATCATTATTTCGGAAAGATTCCCGAGCGCGTAGCTGCGTTTATGACCGAGGTCAACAAGGAACTGTGGAAAATCGGAATTCCCGCCAAGACACAGCATAACGAAGTTGCCCCGAATCAGTTTGAGATAGCGCCGATTTACGGTTTCTCGAACGTTGCTACCGATCAGAACCAGCTGGTTATGCAGACACTCAAGCGAGTTGCCCGTCATCATGGCATGGTTTGCCTGCTTCATGAAAAGCCGTATCGTGGCGTAAACGGTTCAGGAAAACACAATAACTGGTCATTGGCAACCGATGACGGCATTAACCTGCTGAACCCCGGCAATACTCCCGGTGACAACATGTCATTCCTGTTGTTTGTATCCGCTGTTCTTGATGCTGTAGACACCTATGCACCCCTGCTGCGCCTGTCCGCTGCGAATACCGGAAATGATCATCGTCTTGGCGCAAACGAGGCGCCTCCTGCAATCATTTCAATATTCCTCGGGGATCAGCTCCAGGAAATCATTGAGGGTATTGCAACCGGCAAACCGATCAAGTCTGCAGAAGGCCAGAAGATGGAGCTTGGGGTTCACACCCTGCCCAAATTCCCCAAGGATCTGACAGACCGTAACCGCACCAGCCCCTTCGCTTTTACCGGCAACAAATTTGAATTCCGTATGGTGCCCTCGTCCGAGTCCATCTCGGGGCCGAACTTTGTGCTTAATACCATCGTTGCAGAAGTGTTGTCACAATTCGCAGACCGCCTTGAAAAAAGCAATGATGTAACTGCTGCTGTAAAAGAGTTGATCTGCGATACCTGGAAAAAACATAGCCGGATTGTCTTTAACGGCAATGGATACACTGATGAGTGGGTGAAAGAAGCCGCCAGACGGGGCCTTCCCAACCTTACCAGCTCTGTAGAAGCCTGGCCCTATTTTGCACGTGAAGACTCTGTACAGATTTTTACACGGCACAAGGTTTTCACCAAGGAAGAAATGCATGCCCGCCTGGATATCGTGCTGGAAAAGTACTCAAAGCAGATAAATATCGAAGCAGGTGTTGCCTATGATATGGCCACACGCGAGATACTTCCTGCCTGTACAGCCTACGCAGCAGAGCTTGCGGGAGAAATCGCAACCCTTGAAGCTGTCAAGGCTGCCGGTCCTTCTTTGAAGAAAAAACTGGCAGAAATCAGTGCATTGATTGAAGAGTCAAGTACCTGCGCCGAAGAACTTGAGGCAGCCCGTATTGCAGCAAAAGATATTGGTGAAGCCCGTAAACAGGCAGAGGTATACAGAGATTCTGTATTCAATGCCATGGAGGCATTACGTGTCCCGGTAGACAAGCTGGAAAAACTTCTTCCAAAAGAGTACTGGCCGGTACCGACCTACGACGAACTGTTGTTCAGGATCTGACGAAAAAACCCGAAAAACAGGATATGTTTTTCGGGTTTTTAATGAGGCTGTTCTGTTTACGAAAAACGGAACAGCTTTTTTTACGCTTCGGCACAGTATGTAGCTGACAAACATTCAGTGTGTCAACAGCCTGTTAGTAGCGGTAGTTGTCCTGGCGGGGTTTTTCGACCGATTCGTTGACCTTCAGCTGACGTCCGTCAAGGCTGTATCCGTTAAGTGCGGAAATCGCAGATTGAGCGGCGTCCTCGGTGTCCATTTCAACAAATCCGAAACCCTTTGAACGGCCGGTATCACGATCGGAGATGATTTTTACCGATGTGGTTTTTCCATACTGCTGGAACAGGTCGGTCAGACCGGCCTCGTTTGTGTTGAAACTCAGGTTTCCTACGTAAATTTTCTTGCCCATGATGGCTTCCTTTATCCCGTCTTGCGGGAAGAGTGAGTTTGACTTATCCAGGATAAGCCTTCCCTGATTCCGGAAAAAATCCGGGTGCAGGGGAGACGGCTTATAACAATCGATGACTGGAATTTTTTCTTGATCTGAAGGAACTGTCATCACTGTCCGGGAAAGACGGAATAGACCACCAAACTGAAAAAAACGTAAACAATGTCGTAAGTTATCTCTTGCACTAACTGTACACGATATTTCATTCAATGTAAAGCTATCTGGTTTGCTCTATCTTTTCCAGCTCCAGCTTGAGTGCGCCAATGGAAAGGTATACCTCGCATAATGAAAGAACAAGCGAAACCATCAGGGTAACCAGACTGACCGCAAACAGCACCTCGGCGGCCTGAATATTGCCGGCAAAAATGAGAAACATGCAGATAACGCAGAACAAAAAACTGAGTGTACCGCAAAATTGGGTATACTTGATAAACTGCAGCCGTATCCTGAAGTTGTGAAGCTGCTTCCAGATACCGGCTTCTTTTTTTTCTGCATACAGGGCAACGAACTGCCGAACCAGACTGGCAACTGCCAAAAACCTGTTGGTAAAAGCAAGCATCCACAGGGATATGGCAGAGAAGAGCAATGCCGGTGTAGTTATATTGAATTCCATAGACGAACTCCGTTTTGCAGGCTGCTTAACAAAATCGACCACCTTTGTCAGCAGCCTGTTCGTTTGACAGGTGACGGTGTGCAGTACTAGACTGTACCCGACACAGAGAACTATATCCGGGCGCTGCGAAAAGAACAAGATTGATTTTCCGGAACACTGGATGAAGGGGAGACGTATGAAGGTTCATGTACGGGTTGGAATTACTGCCATCATTTTTTTGAGTATTTTCGGAATAACATCCTGCCTCTCGGTGCTGGAATCCTATATGGCATCCGGTGGCGCTCCGACAGTAACGAATGCAGAGGCTGTCGGCGCCCTGAAAGATGCGCTTGCCGAGGGTGTCGTTTCTGCGAGCAAAACCCTGTCTGCCCGGGACGGCTATTTTGGAAACCTTGCCCTGCGTATTCTGTTACCGCCAGAAGCCAAACCCGTAATCGATAACATCAGCCGAATACCCCAGGGACAAAAATTGATAGATGATGTGGTGCTTCGACTGAATCGCGCAGCTGAACATGCGGCATCGGATGTTGTTCCGATTTTTAAGGATGCGATTGTTGCCATGACTGTCGCCGACGGAATAACAATTATCAAGGGGGGCGACACAGCTGCCACCGATTATTTCCGCAGTAAAACCTATGCCCCCCTCAAGGCGGTCTACCGACCGGAAATCAGTCGTGCTCTTGAGCAGCCTCTTGTTCTTGATATATCTGCCAGACAATCCTGGGATACCCTTTCCTCGGCGTATAACCGGGCAGGTGCTGTAGTGAACAGTGGAGCAGCCCTTGCCGGCCGGCCGGCACCTATGCCCCCGGTACAGGTTGATATTGCCGAGTGGGCAACCGAACGGGCTCTGGACGGCTTGTTTCTCAAGGTCGCAGACGAAGAAAGACGCATCAGGGACAATCCCCTTGCCTACGCATCGGCACTTATACGCAAGGTTTTTGGTGCCCTTAAGGACGGTTTACTTTGATAGGGTGCTGACTCGGAATATCAGGTATCTGCATCTTTCCGGTAATCCTGCATTCTTGACAACTTGAACACTTGAGCATATATTCAAGTGTAGGAGAGTTGTATGGATGTATTGCCAGATTTTGTTGACAGCGAGGACCGGTGTTCAGTCAGCTGTGTCCATGTAGAAGAAGTTGAACGCTGCCGTTCACGAATGCCTGATGATGAGCTGTTATGCAGCCTTGGTGAACTTTTTAAAACCTTCGGAGATTCTACCCGTGTACGGATCATTTCCGCCCTTATGTCAGGTGAGCTCTGTGTATGCGATATAGCGGCAGTCCTTGACATGACTGTTTCTGCTGTATCGCATCAGCTCAGGGTTTTGCGTCAGGCAAAACTGGTTCGTACCCGCCGTGACGGTAAACAAATCTATTATACGGTAGACGATCAGCATGTCGGAATTCTGTTTTCCGCCGGAATGGAACATATCAGGGAGGGACGTCCATGAGTGATTCCTGTTGTACTGTGTGCAGCACCTTTGAAGCCCCGCCCTTGTCGGGTAGCCCTCCTGCTGATGCTGCCGGAAAGCGGGCCCGGCGCTCAGTACGGTGGATGGCTGTGCGCTTCTGCCTGTCTGCGGTTTTCTTTATTGCTGCGATCAGTATTTCCCGCCTTTTTTCCGGACTGGACACACGATTCGTGGATCTGGCATCCCGCATTTTATTGGTCCTGTCCTGGCTTTTTGCCGGTTATCCGGTTGTGTACGCAGCCCTGCGAAACCTGTTCCGCGGTCGTATTTTTGATGAAAACTTCCTGATGACCATTGCAACCGCAGGAGCCTTTGCGATTGACCAGTGGCCCGAGGCAGCGGCAGTCATGCTTTTTTATAACCTTGGCGAATTGGTTCAGGAATCTGCTGTCGCTCGTTCACGCCGTTCCATAACAGAGTTAATGGACGTACGGGCCGATTTTGCCCGGGTGATGGATGGCCCGGCGGTGCGTCTTGCCGCTCCGAACTCTGTTCCGGTCGGCACTGTCGTGCAGGTTAACCCCGGCGAAAAAATCCCCCTGGACGGCATCGTACTTGCCGGAAGATCGGCCGCTGATACTTCCCGGCTGACCGGAGAAAGCGTACCCCGTGAAATTGAAGCCGGCGATGAGGTGCTTGCGGGTTTTATAAACCTGCATGGACTGATCACACTGAGAACTACCAAACCTCTTTGCGAGACTGCCGCCGAGCGGATGCTGAACCTTATAGAGAACTCGAGAAACCGCAAGGCCCGTGCCGAGCGCATGATTACCGCGTTTGCACGTGTATATACCCCCCTGGTAACCCTTGCCGCAGTCGTGCTTGCAGTTATGCCCCCGCTTGTGGCAGGTGCGTCCTGGTCCACGTGGATCGGTCGCGCGCTCGTGTTCCTCGTCATTTCCTGCCCCTGTGCCTTTGTCATATCGGTGCCCCTGGGATACTTTGGCGGAATCGGAGGGGCAGCACGCGCTGGAATACTGGTCAAGGGTGCAGAATTTATGGATGTACTTGCCCGCGCCGGCGGTGTTGTGTTTGACAAGACCGGAACCATGACGAAAGGCGATTTTACGGTCCTGTCTGTGCGGCCGGGTTCAGGGGTAACAAGCGAACAGCTGCTTTCGCTGGCCCTGACAGCGGAGGCGCATTCCAGTCATCCGGTCGCCCTTGCCCTGCGCAAACACGCACAGGATACCGGCGTGACGAGTTCGCCATTAACAGCAGTAATCGGTGCAGATCAGGATCCTCTTGCGGGACCCGAAGCTGCAGACTACGTAGAGCGCTCGGGCTTCGGTGTTCTGTGCCGGTTTGGAGAACAACAGCTTGCTGCCGGCTCGGCACGTCTGATGCGGGAACTTGGCGTCGGCGGGATGGATTCTGTATCTGTTGCCGATGCCTCAGCGGGCACTGCCGTTCTTGTTGCGCTGAACGGCACGTATCAGGGCGAGATTCTTCTGGGCGACAGGGTGAAAGAAGGGGCCAGTGATGCTGTCGCTTTGCTGCGCCGCATAACAGCAGGCGGGGTTTCCCTGCTTTCCGGTGACCGGGAGGCCTCGGTAGCTGCAGTTGCGCAGCAGACAGGTATCGATGAATGGAAGAGCGGGGTCTTGCCGCATGAAAAGGTTGAATGGTTCGAGGAAAAACTTGCCGGGTTTCGCAAGCGCCGGCAGGGAAAAACACTGTTGTTTGTAGGTGACGGAATTAACGATGCAGCTGTACTTGCCCGTGCAGATGCAGGTATAGCCATGGGCGCAATAGGCAGTGATGCGGCTATTGAGGCAGCTGATGTGGTATTGATGACTGACAACCCGGCCTGTGTACCCGAAGCAATTTTGCGGGCGCGCAGAACCCGGGGTATTGTAACCCAAAATATCGCACTTTCATTTGTTGTCAAGCTTGCATTCCTGGTCTTGGGTGCGTTCGGAGTAGCTACGTTGTGGGAGGCAGTATTCGCAGACGTAGGGGTAGCTCTTCTGGCTACCCTGAACGCTCTGCGGGCACGTCGGTTGTAACCTGTATACTGCTATCAATAGTGTTGGTTTTTTCGGAGAATCAGAAGCGGTACCGAAGTCCGCTGCCTATGCCGAAGTTCAACCGGACCTCGGCAGGTCCTTGTGCGTAATATCCGAACTGAACAGGGAACGAGAAATTATTCCCCAGCATTATCTCTATACCTATGCCGGTGCCGGCGATTGCAACAGCTGTAACCGGTCCCGCTTCGTTTTTGTCCGATAAAGGTATATATTCGGATTCTATAAAGGCTTTTCCGCCGATAGTACCCCAGAGGTATAATTGACCACCAAGCTGACTGCGATGTTGTGAATGATACAGCGGTTTGATTATATCCAGCATTACCCCGACATCCATTATGCGGTCCCATGTAGCTTCCGGATCGTAAAGACCGCCGAAGGTAAACTGGAAACCGATCGTATCGCCAAGCCAGGCATAATGCAGACCGCCTACAACTTCTCCGGCTCCGCTTGATGCAAACATTCCAAGGGCCTTTCGGTTTTGTTTAAAATGCTCGTATTCTCTGTCGACAGGCTGGGAAAATACCTGAACGATTAAAACAAATAAAAAAAAGAGTATAAAAACTGGAAGAAAGTAAATCTGTTGAAGTTCCTTGATTTTTGGGAACTGTGAATGTGTACGGTCAATCATGAATATCCTCCTCCAGATTTGTTCAATGTATGCCTGCACACAGGGGCTGTGCAGGCATGTCTTTGTAAGTATCCGTTCAGGGGATGGAAAAACCTGCTGTCAGCCCCAGTGTAAAAGCCCTGTTTTCATCAAGAGCATCTGTCATCATCGCGTCAATAACAAACTTGTACTTTGCAAGCTTGGGATTGGCGGCAAGATCGATTCGTATACCGGTATTCAGGGTGCCCCTGCTTGCTGCGTTTGCACCGACTGCATGATTGCTGTAAGAGAAATTTGCAAAGTCTGTAAGCCAATGGATATAGTTCTGGAAAACCTTGGGGAACAGCATCAGATCAAAACCCATACCAAAATCAACATTGCTGTCCGAACGGCCCTCTACGAAGGTTTTTCCCACAACTACGCTGGTTTCAGAAGGCATCGAGAAGAAATTTCCCGGGTATGTTGCGGCAAGATAGATTTGACCTGCGTTTGAAGAGTTATCGCGGTGCTTAAGGAGCTGCAAATTTCCTCCGATTGCAACAAAGGTCCCTGTGGTAGGTAATTGTATCTTTCCACCGATAATCATGTCTTCGCTGTCGTCCTGAATCTGGGTGTCATAGGCAAAGGAAAATTCAAGAAGACGCATTATGCTCAGGCTGATTTTGGGTATGTGGGCCTGTTCACTATCTACAAATATGGCATGATATCCAAGATCAATGCCAAAGTCCGCAGTCCTTTCCCATCCGATCCGGCCGGAAGGAATCGAAATGAGTCCTGTCGCTCCGTTCAGGCTCATTCCTTTCAGCGACTGTGCCGAAAGACTGAATGAGCTTACAAACAGTACCGCAAAAACGAGCAAGGCAAACTTGTTTTTCATCATGTGGACCTCCTCTGATCCTGTCAATAAATATACTTCACCAGGCCCCTGTGTTCAACAAAACGGCTATGTATTTATATTTTTTTCATCAGAACCGGGTGGAATAGACATAAGGCCGTATTTCTGATAGTATTTGGTCATCAAGCCGGCGTGGTGAAATGGCAGACACGGTGGACTCAAAATCCACTGCCTTCACGGGCATATGGGTTCAAGTCCCATCGCCGGCAAAAAGCGGCCATCGGCCGCTTTTTTTATTAGGCCTGCGATGGGACTTGAACCCATTACATCGATGGTACGGTGCGGGCTATGTTCAGGCAGTTATCGCCGATATTTTCCAGGTAGCGGATAATTTCTATAAAAGTCAGCTCGCCTTTGATGTCTGCATCCTGATTTTGTTCAAGGAACTTGCGGGTTTGCTTGCGTAATTTGTTCCGTACTTTGTCGATCAGATTCTCCATAGTGCGGGCAAGCTCCAGATCAGGCCGTTCGATCTTTCCATCCAGATAATCCTGAATATACCTCAAAAAATCCAGTACCTGGCCGGACAGGGCAAACAGCTCTTCTCTGCTTTCTTCATGAAATTTTCTGCCCCGCCTTAAAGTCCGGTCAAGAAGGACGGTGATTTTATAACAGGCAGTCGCTATCTCGCGTAATTCCGTTGCTACCCTCTGCAGGTGGCGGATCTGGGCTGCCTGCTCCAGTGTGCAGGAACGCTGGACCGTCAGGGTGAGCCCTTCATCAATTTTACCGCCCAAAAGATTAAGCTGGACAAGGCGGTCGTTGATCCGTGTAAGTTCGGAATCTCCATTGACGGGTTCCTGGGACTGGTTCATTACAAGCATCAGCATTTCACAATCAATATCCGCCATTTTCGCCAGCCCAGCTTTTAAAAGGGTCAGATTGCAGTCGGTCATGTTTAGAAGGCGGGAATCAAGCAACTGAAGGGCCGGCCAGGAGCTGTCATCGGCTGCGGGATGATCCGGGGCACACAGGCGTGCCGAAAGTTTTAATATCGGGGATCGTAACGGCAGCGCTATGCATATTCCTGCAATCTGGCTGATAAAAAAGAATCCGCTGAGGGTGAGTGCGGAGGGCAGGAGCAGTTCCGGCAGTGCATACAGTACAGGCAGGGCGGCCATGCCGCCTGCAAGGCCGCACAGCTGCTGCACAAACTGGAATACAGCGGACTGTCGTGCCTGGATGCTCAGACGGCGGGTTCGGTACAGTGTATCAACAGAGGCTGCAAGCGAACCTGCCAGAATCAGGATCGCGGCCGGCAATACCGGTACCCAGCCGTGTGTAGCAAGAGCAAAGGAAAATAACAGTATCAGAATGGTTGAACGGAACAGAAGGGGCAGTACTGTTGCAAGAAGTATGACAAGCCAGAGAGGAAAGTCAGCAGACATAATGCTTCTTAATGACACAAAACTGTCGCTCAGCAGCTGATTCCCTGCAAGTAAAAGACCGAGGGCGGCGATGCCTTCTCCCCAGCCTGAACGGTTAGAACGGAAACCCAGTTTTAAGGGCAGGGCAATAGCCAGTACAATGAGCGGCAACAACGGGATAGATACTGCATATCCCAAAAGGGCAAGAACTCCCGCAACTGCGGTTGAACCGACTGCGATGCCTGCAAAATTCCAGGATGCTTCGGTCGGTGTGATCTGTCTTGAGTCTACCCTGGAAAGAACAAAGATTCGGGCTGTATTTTCTGAAAGGGAAAGAATACATGAGAGAGCTCCGCTTGCAAACTGTCTTGCAGTGCCCTGCGCACGCGTTCCGGATACGGGTGTTCCTGGACGGCTGAAAATGCGGTTAAGGGCAGGCGCAAGCAGGCGCAGTCCTGTGATTATCAGTGTGAGGCCGGCAGCCAGAGCTGTCAGCATTGGTAGAAGCGACATCATGGTTGAACCTCCGGAGTGTATCAGTTCGCACGCAGCTGCTCACAAGCCTCGACCGTTTCAGTACTCTGTCAGATACTGTTTATCGGTGTGTTCCTCAAGGAATTTGATAAATCGTTTGCGGTGACCCGGCATCTTGAGTGTTGACTCGAAAGAGCTTTCACGATAGGTGAATTTTATATCACCTGAAATATCCAGATAATTCCGGGCATCCCTGGTGCTGATAATATAGGGCGCTGCTCCCTTGCTGATCAACAGGTAGTTCAACAAGATATTTCCGGTACGATGGTTCCCCTCGATAAACAACTGAGGCTGACTGAGCTGGCGCGAATAAAAACCGGTAGCAAGAATGTACGGCGAAGTCTGATCCCGATTTTTCATCACCCATTCAAGAATCGGAGTGATCTTTGCCGTAAAGCTTTTCCTGGTTTCATTCAGATGCTGATAGTACTGCATCCTTGTTTCTTTCGATGAACCGCATAATACGATATGGTTCATTTCAAGAAGCGAGTGAAGTCCAGCCGGTGTAAACAGATCCATATCCTTGCGCAACAGGTCGTTCAAAAATGAATAGGCTTCCAGAATCTGGTGCATCATATTTTCCTGAAAAACCTCGCGGCGCATCGAAAGGCTGTCGTTTATCGCAGCAAAATCTTTACGGAACTGCTGCAGCGAACGCTCAATGCGTTCAAGATTAAATTGACGGGCCATCTTCAGCTGAAAAATCCGGAAAGATATTCACGGGTTTTTTCCTGAACAGGAGACTCAAACAGCTGACGGGTGGGTGCATATTCGATTAACTCGCCCAAAAAGAAGAAGGCGGTATAATCGGAAACACGCAGGGCCTGTTGCATGTTATGGGTAACAATCACAATCGTTACCTTGTCTTTCAGTTCCTGAATCAACTCTTCAACCTTGATGGTCGAGTTGGGATCGAGAGAACTGGTGGGCTCATCCATCAAAAGAACCTCAGGCTCAATGGCCAGGGCACGGGCGATTGAAAGACGCTGCTGCTGACCGCCGGAAAGGCTTCCTCCGGGTGATTTCAGTCTGTCTTTGACCTCGTCCCACAGGGCGGCTCCGCGCAGGGATTTTTCAACGGTTTCGTCAAGAAAGGCCTTGTTCCGTATTCCGACCAAAGTTAAACCGGATGCAACGTTGTCGTAGATTGACATGGTGGGGAAGGGGGTCGGCTTCTGGAAAAGCATGCCGATCTTGCGCCGGATCACCACCGGATCAACTCCGGGGGCGTAGATATCCTCATTGTCAAGGAGCGCTTCGCCAGACACCAGAATATCTGTGCTTAAATCATGCATGCGGTTAAGCGCACGCAGATAGGTTGTTTTACCGCAGCCGGAAGGGCCGATTAATGCGGTAACCCGGTTAGTATACATCGGCATGGAAATGCCGCGCACTCCATAGGTGCTTTTACCGTACAGTACCGCAAGATCGCGGGTTTCCATCCGGATTGTTTCTGCCGTATCGTTTGTATTGATGCTCATCAATGATCTCCTTAGATTCTTCGCCGGGTGCTGACAAAGGCCCGATTGCCTTTGTCAGTACCGTGTCAGTTCGCGTTTTTTCGGGTTTTTGAAGTGACCGGTTTGGCCATTTCAAGATTGCGGGCTTGCCGTTCCATTCTGGCAACAACCATCCGGCCGATAAAGAATGTCGCCATTACAAAAACAAGCAGGACGATTGCGGCTCCCCAGCCCATGCCGTGCCACTCTTTGTATGGACTGATTGCAAGGTTATACAGACGCTGGGGAAGGGTATCCATCGGTTTGTCAATATTGAAGGAAAGGAAGTTATGCCCAAGCGAGGTAAGAAGAAGCGGAGCAGCTTCGCCTGCGGCACGGGCAAAGGCGATGAGTATACCGGTTAAAATACCCGGCCTGGCGGCTGGCAACACCAGGGAAAGTGTTACCTTCCACCGCGGTATTCCGAGGGACAGTCCCACCTCCCGCAGGCTCCAGGGTGTGATCTTGAGTACGCTTTCTGTCGTTCTTGCGATAATCGGAACCATTACAAACGCCAGAGCTACCGAACCTGCGAATGCAGAAAACTTGCCGGTCGGTTTTACCATTACCGCATAGGCCAACAATCCCATAAGAATTGCGGGCATACCGTTCAGCGTACTGGTCATCAGCCGCAGTATCGGCGACAGGGGATGTTCCCGGTATTCTGACATAACGATACCGGCAGACATACCGAAGGGCACAGCCATAAACAGCGCAATAAGGTCAATGGTCAATGTTCCCAGAATTGAGTGCATCAAACCCATTGGCCGTCCGGTAAGGATACGCTCGGGTCCGCCAAGCTCCTTGGTAAAAAAGTTCAGGTTAAGGGAGCCCAGACCATTGGCAATGATGTACCCGATGATAATGAGCAGGGGAACGACCACTATGGCCGAAAGAATACAAATTACTACAACAACAATTCTGTCGCGAACATAGCGTTGGTTCAGGTTCATGTAGCGTTCCTTTGCATCTGCAGGCGGCTTTGAATAAATGTTGCCAAAAGGTTTATGGCTACAGTAATTACAAAAAGGTAAAAGCCGACTGCCAGGATGCTGGTATAGTGCAGCGGTTCGACTGCCTCGCGTACCTCGCTGATGATCAGGGACGGCATTGTTGCAGCCGGTCCGAACAGGGACAGGGGCATGCGGTTGGAGTTTCCTATCAACATGGCTACTGCCATTGTTTCGCCAATGGCGCGGGCAAGGGATAACAGGATGCCCGCAATAATACCGGAGCGTGCATAAGGCAGTACCGCCATACGCATTACTTCCCATCGGGTTGCACCCAACGCCCATGCAGCTTCGCGCTGCTCGCGCGGAACAAGACGGATAGCATCCCGGGAAAGTGCTACGGTGTATGGAATGATCATAAGGGCAAGTATTATGGTTGCTGTTAAAAGATTGTAGCTTGACGGTGTTTCACGCCCCAGAACCGGCAAAAGCCATGAGGCATTCTCAAGAGCCCATTCATGAATCGGAATATAAAATACCCGGCGCATCATCGGGGCAAAGTTAAAAATTGCCCAGAGGCCTATCACAACACTGGGAATTGCTGCCAGAAGGTCAACTGTGTAATTGATGAGGGTAGCCAGCCATTTGGGAGCATATTCAGTCGTAAATATTGACACCCCGAGAGCCGGAATGACTGCCAGGGCCAGGGCCCCGAAGCTGGTGATCATGGTTCCCAATATAAAGGGAAATGCTCCATGAATGCTTTTTACCGGATCCCAGGTCGAGACCCGCAGAAAGGAAAGATACCCGAACGTATCAAAGGTTGGCTTTGCTCCCAACCACAGCACTACAGCCATGGTAAGTGCAAGAGCCAGAACACTGGATGCTAGTATCAATACCAGTGTTTTAAAGACCCTGTCTCCGGGTCTGCGGTACCATGCCGGCAGGATCCGGGGGATCGTGACGGTATGTGGTCTGGATTGTGCCATGCGGCCTCCTGAAAAAACCTGCCGACAGATGCAGGTCTGTGCGACTGGTCGATATCTTGAGGTGGAATGTATCAGGATTCGGTTAAAAAACGGTTAAATGAAAATGAAGTATTTGTTAAAAAGAAGATAAAAAAAACCGCCTGTCTCTATCGACAGGCGGCCGGTCAGATCAGCTCCGGCTAAACCGGAACCGGCTGTTTTCTTGCAGGTTTATCAGAATCCTTTTGCTTTTGCCTGATCGATAACACGCTTGCCGATAACCTGTCCGTCATACTTGGTGGATTCCAGCATGCGAACTGCCAGTGCCTGTGCATCGGCGGGCAGACGGGCAAAACTCAACCGCTCGTTAAGATTCTGTCCTTCGGTAATGGTCCAGTACAGGAACTTGACTACCTGCTCGGCTTTATCAAGTGATTTGATCGCGGCGTTCTTGTCAAGATTTTCATATACCAGTACCCATGCGAACCCGGTGATAGGGTACCCGCGGGCAGCGTCTGTGTTGGTCAGTGATACACGGCCGTCGGCAGGGATTGTTACGGCTGCTGAAAGGCTGGTTGCTTCCAGTGAAGGCGTAATAGTGTTTCCTGCCTTGTTGATAACGCTGCCGTAGCTGATAGTGTTAAGCACTGCATATACAAGACTGTTGTAGCCGAGTGCACCGGGGGTGTTCATTACGATACCGGCTACACCTTCGTTACCGTTCCCTCCGGTACCTACAGGCCAGTTAACAGAGCTTCCCTTGCCAACCTTTGTGCGCCATTCATCGCTTACCTTGCTCAGATAATCGGTAAAGATGGCTGTTGTACCCGAGCCGTCAGAGCGATGGGCGATGCTGATTGGCAGAGCCGGCAGTGTTACGCCGGGGTTAAGGGCTGCAATACGGGGATCGTTCCAGCGGGTGATTTTTCCAAGGAAGGCATCTGCGATAACATCAGCGCTGAATACCAGACCCTTGCTTATGCCGGGCAGATTATAGGTAAGAACAACGTCGCCCAGGGTTACCGGCATGTTGTAGGCTACGCCGCCGGTCTTTGCCAGGGCATCAGCCATCTGGGCATCGTTCAGGGCTGATTCGGTTGCACCGAACATGATGGTCTGCTCGATAAACTGGCGAATACCGCCGCCGGAACCAATTGACTGGTAGTTAACGGTTACAGCGCCTTTTGTCACATCGCGGTAACTGTCAGCCCAGGCTGTAATCAGCGGAGCGGGGAAGGATGCGCCTGCCCCCAGCAGCTCGTACTTTTTGGTTTCGGTTTTACCGCCGGCAGCCAGCGGCATCAGGAAGGCCGCGGCACACAGGGCCGCCAGCGCGATCTTTGCAATTTTCATCTAAAGTTCTCCTTTCGGAATGGGATGACCCAAATATGACGCTGCTGTGTTAGAGAACGGTTAAAGAAGTGTAAGTTAGCCGTGAAATTGGCAAAATTCCGGTGCATCTGCGATACTTTTTTTCATAACAAGGAGCACGTTATGACTGATTCCCAAATTGATACCTTTGGCCTTCAGGTCCTGTGTATTGATGACAGCAGGTCCCAGCTGGCACTGTATCGCGAACAATTGGAAGCTTTATATACGGTTTCCTGTGCCGAAACCTGCCAGGAGGCGGTTGCCGCCCTTACCGCCGGCCGTCCCGATCTGATTCTTCTTGACATGAACATGCCCCAGGTAACCGGTCTCGAGTTTCTGGATATTCTCCGGTATGCGCCGAACCTTGCCCATATTCCGGTAATTATTGTTTCCGCCGACACCGATCCTGACGATGTAAAAGAGGCCTTCCGCCGCGGTGCCGCCGATTATGTACGCAAGCCCTATGACGGAGAGGAGCTCCTTCTGCGCATTGATCGTCTGTTCAGGATTATTGTGTATGCAGGGAAAAAGGAACGGGACGGGGCAGGTACTTTGACCTCGGCACAGGACCAGCTTATCGGGTCGTTGACCGATCTGGCCGCCGCCCGTGATCTGACTCATTCGGATCATTTAAAACGCGTAGCCTGGTATGCTGCCGAACTGGCACGCTGCGCTGCACGGACTCCCCGGTTCCGTTCCCAGATTGATGACGGCTTTATAGACCGTGTTATGCGGATGGTTCCCCTGCATGATATCGGAAAGGTCAATGTACCGGATTATATTCTGAACAAGGATGGAACCCTTACCGACAGGGAATTTGATCTGGTAAAAAAACATACGACGGACGGAGCCCGTACTGTGGATATGATCCGTCTTTCCTTTCCTGACTATGCCTTTCTGGACTTTGCCCGGGATATAATTCTCTATCACCATGAACGATGGGACGGATCAGGATACCCGGAAGGCATTTCCAATACAGCTATACCACTTGCCGCACGTATTTGTGCCATAGCAGACGTTTTTGACGCGGTGACTACCAATCGGGTGTATCGTAAAGCGATACCGGTAGAGGATGCATTTAACCTGGTTGGAGAAGGCCGGGGAACACAGTTTGATCCCGACCTGGTAGACGCCTTTTTGTTTTCACGGAGCCGCATAGCGGAGATTTCCCGAAAGGACCCCCGTACCCTATAGCAGGATGCCGACAAACTCGATTGCGTTTGTCATCACCCTGTCAGGAGGGTTTCGCTCTCATAGTGTCTGGCGGGTTATTCCGGCTATGGGTGGCTGTCCTGCACTCCCTTGTCTCCGGTCAGGGCAACCAGATCCATTTCTGTTTGCAGGGCAGTCTGTATGAATGACCGGATCTTGGTGCGTGTAACGCCGTCGATCTTCTGGGTGAATAACAGTACATAGACCGTATTTCCATCTTCCTGTCTGGTACCGAATACAACAGCATCTACCAGAACCAGTGTGCCGCGCAGTTTAAGCTGAATCCGTCCGATAACAGCATTTTTGGGAAAAAAAGGATCGGTCTCAAAAACACAGGATAATCCTACAACACTGATATCCTTGATTTTTCCGTTTATCAGCTTGCCTGCGTAGTTGACATTAAGGCCGGTCAGAGCATCTGTGCCGCAGGCAGCCCGCAGATACTTGCGTCTTCCCTTTGCCTCGTTTGCCTTGAGGGTTTCTATAAGAATGGATGCACTTTGTTCTATTCCGATCTTAAGACGGACAAACCCGCAGCGTATGCCGATATCCATCAGATATTTTTTTCTCAGTTCATCGTCAGTGTTGTAGGAAAGTATACCGATGCCTATAGTGGCGGTAACCGGGTCGGCCAGCATGTCGCGAATCCAGGAGTCCCACTCTTTTTCCGCCATTCCGGCGTCAATATTTATAAAAGCTATACAGTCCGGATAGAGTTTTAATAACCGCTTGGCGCTTTGGTGGTCTTTGACCATGTAGATCTCGAATTCCTGTTCAAGCAGCAGCGATATCATCTCTTTCTGGATAACACTCGGCGGATAGACAAAAAAAACTTTCTTCCCGAGCAGTGATTGTTCCTGCAGATCAGCCATGGGTTTATGGTACACGCAATGCCGGTCTGTGACAAGGTTGTTTCCCGTCCTGATGATAAAAAAACCGGACGGCTCCAGGAGCCGTCCGGTTAGCACTCTGCCGGTAGTGTTGAAAAGTGCTTAAAAGAGTTTTCTGCACTCCATGTAGTATCGCTTTTCGCTTGCTTCACCCATCGAAAAGCTTTTGCGCGGCAGGGGACCGCCGGTTGCAATGGTGGTAAAGAAACTGTCCTTTTCTACCGGGGGCAGCAGGATTGAAAGGGTAGCCGGTTTGTCACCGAGCCTGAATACCTCTTCAGCACCGTGTATATAGTCGATGGTGATGCCGCTGTGCGAGCCGATGTACAGGTCCAGGGCGGGCTGCAGGCGGCTGACTGCCATGGTGTCGGCCGGGCTTTCAAGGCAGCGGAACCGGGTTGTGCCGTTTGTTGTATACACAAAACCGAACCGGGTAGTGTTGCGGTCTTCCACCAGATGTTCCAGTGTTGCAGCCGAACCTGCTTCGGTGATGGTACCGCCCAGCTCCTGTGCCATGTTTTGTATCAGCTCTTCCGGGTCTGCATTGAACAGTACCCGGTGAATGGGTTCAAAGGTGAGCCCTTCGTCATACAGGTTAACCAGTTCTACAAGGGCAAAACGGGCGGGATGGTTTTCCAGGTCCAGTGTGCCTTTTTCGGCTTCGATTTTATGTGCAGCGCGGAATTCATCCCAGACCGCCTTGGCCGTTGCCAGGGAATGATTGCCGTCTCCAACAGCAAAAAGGAAGGTTGAACCGTCGGAGGCCCGTCCTGCGGCGGCAAGACCTTCAAGAGCGTTCGAGGTTAAGGCAAGCAGCTTTTCGTCTGTTACCGCCCAGCCTGTTATATGGCCTGCCGAAGGTTCAAGGGGGGTATCATACAGGGGGGGGGTGCCGTGTACCTGCTGCCCGATTGCTTCTATTAAACTTTTGCAGGGATCATTGACCAGCAGCATGATGTGCGGGCTTTCAAGGGGAGCTCCCCGGCGGATTTCCATACGCGGTGGTATTCGTTCTACAATGGTTGCCTCGGTTGCACGGATTGGTGCGGTAGAATCGGGTTTCCAGTCATACGCGTCCAGATCTATGGCTGCAACCAGACCGCGGCGGGTACGGCCATAGGCGGTTTTTCGTTCTATGTAGACAAAGCCTTTTACCGGATCGGCAAACACGTTACCTTCCAGGTTTTTGTTCATTGCGTTCCGGATTGCTGTAAGCCGGCTTGAGCGATCCGCATCCTCAAGATAGACCTCGGGGAGGATCATTGAAAGGGTTGACGGTTCGTTTCCGATACGGGCGGCAAGGTTTTGCCAGTATTCGCGGTCCTGGGTAAACTGATCGCAGGCAATAACCGCCCAGCGGGACAGGTCTATACCGGTCCGGGGTACCAGGATTTCTGGTACGTTCAAGGCATTGTGTGCCAGTTGTTCTGTTGTTTTCATGGACGAATGATAGCTGGAAAGGGCAAGGTAAGGCAACTGCCCCGATGGTGCTCCCGCGCATGCTTTGTGCTTGACGGGGACGGCAGTAGTCACGCATATTTAAACCATGCAAAGTCTGCGTGCCGGTCTAGTACAGCAACAGCGTCTCACCCTCAGCCCCCAGCTTGTGCAGTCAATAAAACTGATGGCTCTGCCTCTTGCAGATTTACGCGAGCGGATTTACGAGGAAGTAGCCCTGAATCCCGCACTGGAAATTGTGACCGATCCATCCATACGGCCCCTGCCTGAATCGGCACCATCCGGAACGGCCTCTGACGGAGGCGCGGTGTCAGAGGCGGCCTCCGCACAGCTCGATCTTCCGGACTGGTCGGAGCGGAGCGACGGCACTACCTGGGGGGGAGACGAGGCCAGCGATGAGCACCGGGAATTTATGGAAGGGGTATTGACCCGTTCACAAACCCTGCAGGAACACCTGATGCAGCAGCTGTCTTTGTGCCGCATACCGAAACGGGTTCTTGAGCTTGCAGAAATGATTGTTCAGAATTTGAACAGTGATGGTTTTCACAGCATTCCGCTGACAGAGCTGCTGGCGCCGGTTGCGCCGGTTATGCCGGAGGATCGTGATGCGGCCCTGGCTGTGGTTCGTCAACTGGATCCGCCTGGGTGTGCGTGTACAGACTTTCATGAATCCCTGATAGTCCAGGCCGAATTGATGCGTCCGGCGGGCCGTACCGACCCCGTCCTGGAAAAGACAGTCATAATTCTCCGTGATCATTTTTCTCTTTTGGAAAAGGGGCGTCCTGACGCCCTGGTACGGGCTCTGTCCCGTGTGGATGCGACTGTTCCGTTGACGCTGGATGAGGCTGAGGATGTGTTCGCCATAATCCGCTCGCTGGAGCCCTTTCCGGGACGGCTTTTTGACAGCGCCCCGCCTGCCTGGGTTGCGCCTGATGTGTTTGTTCGCAGAAATGATGAGGGAGACTTTGTTCTGGTAATGAATGAAGAGGAGATACCCGTACTGGGGGTTTCACCGTTTTTTCTGGATCTGGAGCGTTCACCGGCAGGAGGGGAGGGCAGGGATTTTGCGCATGAATCGCTGAAGGAAGCCCGCTGGTTTATTCAGAGTCTGCACAGGCGTTCGCTGACCATTCTAAAAGTGGCGCGGGTGCTTCTTGTGAGGCAGAAGGTCTTTTTTGAACGGGGCCCCGGTCATTTAATACCGTTACGACTCAAGGATGTGGCAGCGGAAACAGGGCTTCATGAAGCAACCATTTCACGGGCAACCCGGGGAAAATACCTGCAGTGCGAGTGGGGTTTGTTCGAGATGAGCCGGTTTTTTTCCGGACGGGTTGCTTCCATTTCTGCTTCAGGCGGACTATCCGGGGTCTCCGGCGGGGAAGGCCCGATAACCGGCGATCTGTCGCGGGAGGCGGTCAAGGAATTGATTCGATCCATGATTATTGAATCGGCTAAACCGCTTTCTGATCAAAAGATTGCTGATCGCCTGGCAGAAAAAGGGATAAAACTTGCCCGTCGTACGGTTGCAAAATACCGCAGCGAGCTGACAATCGCATCTTCGTTTGACCGATAGAACTCTGATTATACGCTAAACGTGTGTCAGTTTGCTGAGTGTGCACAATCCTTTTTAATCGGACGCAGGTATGCACTGTTTGCGGCGTCTTCTTTTGCAAATTGGACGGTTCCGTATTATTATTGAGTAAAGCCGGTGTTCAGCCGGCGTTACATTCCGGGAGGTATATATGAACATCAATGTGCAATCGGTCAAATTTACTCTGGACGAGGATCAGCGGGCCTTTGTCGACAAAAAACTGGAACGCATTCACTATGCCGAGGATTTGATCACCGACGTGCTTTTAAACCTGAAGCTGGACAAGAAATTCTTTCTGGATTGTACAGTCAACTTTCGCTGGGGCGGCAATGCCCATGTTTCTGCCGACGATTATGATTTTAATGCAGGTGTTAACAAACTGATGGATGTACTGGATCAGAAAGTACGCAAGGAAAAGGACAAGATTCAGGATCACAAGGCAAAACCGGTTGGAGTACCGGAATAAGTAACAGGTGGTGACAAGCATTGCATTTGTCACCACCCTGCCGGCAGATAGTGGCCTTATTTACAAGATGGCAATGTGCGGGTATAGTCAGATATGGCCCTGAAGCAGTTTACGGTACTTGATCTGCTAGACCTGCACCTCAAAGAACATGACTCTCTGGATCTGCACTGTATTTGCGGCCGGAGAGGACTGGTGCGGGCAATTACCATACCTGATCTGAACCGCCCGGGATTGGCACTCTCGGGCTTTTTTGATTCATTTGCCCATCAACGGGTTCAACTGTTCGGCCGGGGCGAGGTTGCCTACCTTGCAAAGCTGGTTGCCGAAGGACGGTGTGACAGCATCGGCCAGTTGTTGAGCTATGATGTTCCCTGTTGCATTTTTACACATAATCTGACTCCGCCGCGGGAGTTTATGGACAAGGCCGAGGATACCGGTTGTCCTGTATTACAGACCGGTCTTGATTCAAGCGAGTTTTCTTCGCGGCTGCTTCGCATTATGAGCAATATATTTGCTCCCAGGATATCGATTCATGGTGTTCTGGTAGAGGTGTACGGTCTTGGTGTACTTTTACTGGGCGATTCCGGTGTAGGTAAAAGTGAAACAGCCCTGGAGTTGATAGAGCGGGGGCACCGGCTGGTTGCTGATGATGTAGTCGAGATTTCCTGTCTGAACGGCAACAGCTTGATCGGTCAGGGTGCAAACAAGGTTATCGGCCACCATATGGAAATCCGCGGCCTGGGCATCATCAATGTTACCCAGTTGTACGGAGTCGGCTCCATTCGTGAACGCAAGGAAGTCCAGATTGTGGTAAAGCTGGAAGAGTGGGATGCCAACAAGGTCTATGACCGGATTGGTACAGAACAGTTGACGATGGATATTCTGGGTGTACAGATACCCAAACTGGAAATTCCGGTTAAACCGGGTCGGAATGTACCCATTATAATTGAGACCGCTGCAATGAACGAACGGCTTAAAAGTATGGGGTATTATTCAGCAAAAGAATTTAACCAGAACGTGCTTAAATGGATCGAGACTGATGCCGCTCGCGCGCCGTATTACGGTAGCGATGATTCATATTAACAGGCTGATGACAAGCATCGAGTTTGTCGGCATCCTGCTGAATGAGACAGAATAACAAGATTAGTTTTACTGACAGGAGCAAGAGGGGATGACTACACGAACCGTTACGATCAAGAACAGGGCGGGAATACATGCCCGGCCGGCAGCGCTTATTGCACAAACAGCCAACCGTTTTGCTTGCGAAATTCTGATCGAGCGGGAGGATACCCGGATCAACGCAAAGTCAATCATGGGTATCATTACCATGGCGGCCAGTTATAACTCGGAGCTGACCCTCTGTGCCGAAGGACCTGATGAAGCCGATGCGATCGACGCCATTGAGGCCCTGTTCAATAATAAATTCGAGGAAGATTGAAACAATCGACGATTAGGGGAACAGCTCTGCTGTTTAACCTGCCTGTTTTGTCCACCCTGCTGATTCTGCTGCTGGCTGCATCATGGCTGCTGGCTTCTGCGGGGTTTGACGGCATTTTTACCGCCCGTCTTTTTTCCACACCGCAGGGACTGGTAGTTCTGGTATTTGGCCCCCTGGCCTTGCTGGCCTTTTCTGCTGTGCTGTTATACAGTCTTATTTCCGAACATTTGCACCGGCCGCGCGGGGGGCGGATACGGGTGCGTTTTTTCTGGTATTTTCTGATTTTGATACTCTGCTCGGCAATACCGCAAACTCTCATTGTGTCGCGCTTTGTCGGTTCCGCGCTTGCTTCCTGGTTTGATAATACTGTTTCCGACTCCCTGGCCGCTGCAGAAGAAATTGCCGATCTGTATACCGCTGAACGCTCCCGGGCCATACAGGCGGTTGCTGACCGCTATCTGAACGGCCTGGCCATCAGTAATTACCGCTCACGGCCCGCAGACTGGATGCAGGATATCCGCTCTATAGATCCCCATGCCCTTGCCTGTCAGGTGTACCTGGCAGGAACTGACATTCACGGACAGACCCATTATTCGATGGTGATTGAACTCGGCGATTCCGAGCGGTTTTATCCTGTGGGCGAGCTGGAAACGGTGCCTGAAGGTCTGTTTACCCGCTCTGTTACCGAAGATGTATTCCGCTTTGGCCGTACAGTAAGATACAGCAACGCCGTCTATATAGCTGTGTATTCATCCCTTATTCCGCCCAAGTTCAACGCCCGGCTTGACCGCATCCGTTCAGGCTATGAGCAGTCCCGTATTATAGACCGCCTGCGGCCCCACCTGCCGACGATCGGTGTGTGGCTGTTCGCGGTGTTTTCACTGCCTGTTCTTTTAATGGTTATTATACTTGCCATGCATATGAGTGCAAGGCTGGGAGAGCCTCTTGTAGCCCTTGAGGAGGCGGCAACCCGCCTGTCTGTCGGCGATGCTTCTGTGCGTGTTGTACCACACTCGAAGGATGAGCTTTCCGGTCTGGCCCGTGCGCTGAACAGCCTTGCTGATCAGCGTTCGACTGAAATTCAGCCCAAAACGGGCGACAAAAAAAACCGTTCCGGTGTATAGTATGCGGCGGAGGAAGCCGTTATGAAACCCTCACCCGTCTGGCTGTTGACCGGTCCTGAAACCGGCGAACGAAATGCCATGGCCGACTCGATTCTTGCTGCTGTCATCAAGTCCCGCGGTGACTGTGATGTTCACCGGTTGTATGCCCAGGATGTACCGCTTAATGAGGTGCTTTCCCTGCTGCAGAATGGATCGCTTTTTTCCAGCGCACGACTGGTGCTGCTGCGTAATGCAGAACTAATCAAAAAAAAGGATGAGATAGAAGCTCTGGGCTCCTGGATCTCGTCTGTGAGCTGTTCCGCAGGATTTCCTGAAGCAACCCTGATACTGCTATCCGACGAAATTTCGGTCGACCGTAAACTTGACGCCCTTGTTCCCAAGGACAGTAAAAAAGTGTTTTGGGAGATGTTTGAAAACCGGAAAGAACAGTGGATCAGGGA